>NZ_RIBZ01000865.1:0-24881 GCF_003721215.1 Streptomyces botrytidirepellens | reverse complement strand
CGGCCCCGCGCGCCGGTCAGCGGTCGGCGGACCGTGTGGCTCAGCGGCGCGCCACGCCCTCCGCGCGGGCGGCGGCGGCCACGGCCGCGGTCACGGCCGGGGCGACCCGCTCGTCGAACGGCGAGGGGATGACCTTGTCCGCGCTCAGCTCGTCGGCCACGACGGAGGCCAGTGCCTCGGCGGCGGCGAGCTTCATGCCCTCGGTGATCCGGGAGGCCCGGACCTGGAGGGCACCGGCGAAGATGCCGGGGAAGGCGAGCACGTTGTTGATCTGGTTCGGGAAGTCGCTGCGCCCGGTGGCGACCACGGCCGCGTGCTGGTGCGCGACCTCGGGGTGGATCTCCGGGTTGGGGTTGGCCATCGCGAAGATGAAGGCGCCGGGCGCCATCTTCGCCACCGCTTCCTCCGGCACCGTGCCGCCGCTGACGCCGATGAAGACGTCGGCGCCGTCCATCGCGGCCTCCAGCGAACCGGTGAGCCCGGCCTTGTTGGTGAAGCCGGCCAGCTCGCGCTTGACGTCGGTGAGGTCCTCGCGGTCCGGGGAGACGACGCCCTTGCGGTCGCAGACCGCGACGTCTCCGATGCCCGCCTCGGTGAGGATCCGGGCGATGGCCACACCGGCGGCGCCCGCGCCGGAGATGACGGCGCGCAGCTGGCCGAGGGCGCGGTCCGTCAGCTTGGCGGCGTTGCGCAGCGCGGCCAGGGTGACGACCGCCGTGCCGTGCTGGTCGTCGTGGAAGATCGGGATGTCGACGCGCTCCTGGAGCTTGCGCTCGATCTCGAAGCAGCGGGGCGCGGAGATGTCCTCCAGATTGACGCCGCCGAACGAGGGCGCGAGCCGGACGACGGTCTCGACGATCTCGTCCACGTCCCGGCAGTCGAGCGCGATGGGCACCGCGTCCACGCCGCCGAACTGCTTGAAGAGGATCGCCTTGCCCTCCATCACCGGCAGGGATGCCTCCGGGCCGATGTCGCCGAGCCCGAGCACCGCGCTGCCGTCCGTCACGACGGCCACGACCTGGGACTTCCAGGTGTAGTCGTGGACGAGTTCGGGCTGTTCGGCGATTGCGCTGCACACCTTGGCGACGCCTGGCGTGTAGGCGAGGGACAGGTCGTCCCGGTCGCGCACGGGCACGGTCGCCTGGACGGCCATCTTGCCGCCGCGGTGCAGCGCGAAAGCGGGATCGAAGGGCTCTCCGTCGGTCACTCCGTCGGCTCCTTCGCCGCTGTCGCTTGCGTTGTCGCTGCGAGGATTCACCATCTCCGCTGCCACTTTTAGACCCCTTTGTCGTTTTTCTGTCGAGGGTAACCGCCCCAGGTTGGGGGCGGGCGGGCACCGCGTCCGGTGCCGCGGAGCAGATACCTGCCACGCGGAATCAGATACGGACGCCGGACGCGTCGCACTCGCGTCCTGAGCCCCGGATGAGGGGGGTAGCCGTCTGTTCTACCGGAAGCATGCGCCCAGAACGAGCGGGTTCCGTTGCGGTGGTGTTCGGAAACTTCTCATAACCGTCGGAAGCGGTCGAAGCAGCCTCGAATATGCATGCTGCTGTCACGCGTCATTCGCCGCATGATCACAATTTCGTACCGCTCCCCGCACCTGGGCTGTCCAGCCCGGTGTCCGTTTCCTGTGCACCACGGGGATCGCCCGTTATCCGATTTTGACATGGATCGCAGCCCGGGCGTGCCCGTCCAGATGGCAAGATGCCCCAATCACACGAGATCGCGGCACCCACACACGTGTTCCCGACCCTCGGACACCCTCTCACCCTGCCGGAGGAACCAGCATGACCGCCAGCTTCACGCGTCGTCGGGTCACCACGAAGTCCCGGACGGCCGCTGTCGGCGCCGTCGCGGTCGTGGGCGCCCTGCTGCTGACGGGCTGTGGCGACCAGACCGACAAGGCGAAGCAGGGTAATTCCAGCAACGCCGCCGACAAGGGTCCGCTGTTCAGCAAGCTGCCGCAGAAGATCCAGGACGCGGGTGTGATCAAGGTCGGCTCCGACATCAACTACCCGCCGGTCGAGTTCAAGAAGAACGGCAAGGTCATGGGGCTCGACCCGGACCTGGCGAACGCGCTCGGCGACGTCCTCGGCGTCAGGTTCGAGTTCAACAACGCCACGTTCGACACCCTGCTGTCCGGTCTGCGGTCGCAGCGCTACGACATCGCCATGTCGGCCATGACCGACAACAAGGGCCGCCAGGAGGGCGTCGACCCCGACACCGGCAAGAAGGCCGGCGAGGGCGTCGACTTCGTCGACTATCTGACCGCCGGTGTCTCGATCTACACCAGGAAGGGCGACGACCAGGGCATCAAGACCTGGGACGACCTCTGCGGCAAGAAGATCGTCGTGCAGCGCGGCACCGTCTCGCACGATCTGGCCAAGGCGGAGTCGAAGAAGTGCGAGAAGAGCGGCAAGAAGAAGATCGCGGTCGAGGCGTTCGGCAATGACACCGAGGCCCAGACCCGGCTGCGCGGCGGGGGTGCCGCGGCGGGGTCCAGCGACTTCCCCGTGGCCGCGTACGCGGTGAAGACCTCCGGTGGCGGCAAGGACTTCCAGATGGTCGGCGACCAGGTGGACGCGGCGCCGTACGGCATCGCCGTCTCCAAGGACAACACCGAGCTGCGCGACGCCCTCCAGCAGGCTCTCGCCCTCATCATCGCGAACGGCGAATACGACAAGCTCGTCGCGAAGTGGGGCGTCAAGGACGGCGCGGTCACCAAGGCCATCATCAACGGCGGCAAGTGACCCCGGCCGACCCTGAAGCTCGCGCGCTCGCGCTGAAAGGCACTCACCCGTGACAACGAAGATCGACAAGACGGGGCCCGTCGGCACCCCGTCTCCCGCACCGGAGAACATCAAGGCCATCCCGGTGCGGCACTACGGCCGCTGGATCTCCGCGGTCGTCGCCATCGCCCTCCTGGTGACGCTCGTCTACGCCTTCGCCAAGGGCGATGTGAACTGGGACGCCATCCCGGACTACTTCTTCGACGGCGAAGTCCTCAAGGGCGTCCGCAACACCATCTGGATCACCATCCTCTCGATGGTGCTCGGCGTGGCCCTCGGCATCGTCCTGGCCGTGATGCGGCTCTCGAAGAACCCGGTGACGTCCTCCATCGCCTGGGGCTACATCTGGTTCTTCCGCGGCACCCCGGTCTACGTGCAGCTGCTGGTGTGGTTCAACCTGGGGCTGGTCTTCCACTACATCAACATCATGCCGATCTACAAGGACGAGTGGTCGGACTTCATGACCCCGTTCCTGGCCGCCCTGCTGGGCCTCGGGCTGAACGAGGCCGCGTACATGGCGGAGATCTGCCGGGCGGGCATCCAGTCCGTCGACGAGGGCCAGACCGAGGCCGCCCAGGCGCTGGGCATGAGCCACGCCAAGACGCTGCGCCGGGTCGTCCTGCCGCAGGCCATGCGGGTGATCGTGCCGCCGACCGGCAACGAGTTCATCAACATGCTCAAGACCACCTCGCTGGTGATCGCGGTCCAGTACTGGGACCTGCTCCAGGCCACCTCGGAGGTCGGCCAGAACTCCGGCGCCACCGCCGAGATGCTCTTCCTCGCCGCCGCCTGGTACCTGATCCTCACCTCGGTGCTCAGCGTGGGCCAGTACTACCTGGAGCGCTACTACGCGCGCGGCACCTCCCGGAACCTGCCCGCGACGCCGTTGCAGCGCATCCGGGTCAACCTGCTGTCCGGCTCCAACCGCCAGGGGATGTGAGCGTATGAACGCCATGGTGAAGGCCGAGGGCGTCCACAAGTCCTTCGGCGCCGTACAGGTCCTCAAGGGGATCGACCTCGAGGTCGCCCCGCGCGAGGTGTTCTGTCTGATCGGCCCGTCCGGCTCCGGGAAGTCCACCTTCCTGCGCTGCATCAACCACCTGGAGAAGATCAACTCCGGGCGGCTGTACGTGGACGGCGACCTGGTCGGCTACCGGCAGAAGGGCGACAGGCTCTACGAGCTGAAGGACCGCGAGGTCGCCGCCAAGCGCCGCGACATCGGCATGGTCTTCCAGCGCTTCAACCTCTTCCCGCACATGACCGCGCTGGAGAACGTGATCGAGGCGCCGGTGCAGGTCAAGCGGGAGACCAAGGCGGTCGCCCGGGAGCGCGCGCTGAAGCTGCTGGACCGGGTGGGCCTCGCCGACAAGGCGGGCAACTACCCCTCGCAGCTCTCCGGCGGCCAGCAGCAGCGGGTCGCGATCGCGCGGGCGCTGGCCATGGAGCCGAAGCTGATGCTCTTCGACGAGCCGACCTCGGCGCTCGACCCGGAGCTGGTCGGCGACGTCCTCGATGTGATGCGCGGGCTCGCGGAGGACGGCATGACGATGATCGTCGTCACCCATGAGATGGGCTTCGCCCGGGAGGTCGGCGACTCGGTCGTCTTCATGGACGACGGCGTGGTCGTGGAGTCCGGGCTGCCGCGCGAGGTGCTGACGAACCCGCAGCACGAGCGGACGAAGTCGTTCCTGTCGAAGGTGCTGTAGGTGCTGTAGGTGCTGTAGGTGCTGTAGGCGAACGACGCGAGGGCGGTACGGGGCGTGAGGCTCCGTACCGCCCTCGGCCGTCACTTGAGCCCGAGCACCATCGCGTCCGAGACCGAGCACCACACGGGCCGCGCCTCGGCGAAGCCCGCCTCGCGCAGCGCGTCCGCGTGCCAGCTCGCGGACTGCACCTCGCCGTCCGCGTGGTCGCCGTCCGCCGGGTTGCCGAAGATCGTGAACCGCTCCGCGACGGGCTCCGCCAGCACCGGGTCAGCGGCGGCGGCGCCCCACCAGTCCACCCAGTCCTGGGCGCCCTCGGCCTTGGCCCGGGCCTGCCGCTCCTTGCGGTACGTACGGTCGGCGTCGTTGAGCCGGGGCGTGTCCGGGTCCGGCATGTGGTCGGCGTTCAGGAACACCCCGCCGTCCCGCAGCACCCCCGCCACCTGGCCGTACAGCGTCCGGAGTTCATCGGAGCGCAGCCAGTGGAGGGCGGTGGCGGTGAGCACCGCGTCGTACGCGGGGTGCGGCAGCCGCCCCGTCCACCCGGGGTCGCGCAGGTCCACGCTGACGAAGGTGATGCGGCCGTCCCCCGCGAAGTACCCGCGCGCGATGGCCAGCAGCGCGGGGTCCAGATCGACGCCGGTGCTGGTGGCGCCGGGGAAGCGGCGCAGCGCCCGATCCGAGATACTGCCCGTGCCGCACGCGAGGTCGAGGATTCTCGGCTCCGGTCCGACCAGCGCCTCGACCGCGTCGAGCATCGCCCGGAACCGCTCCTCACGATCGGGGAGGTACCACTCCTGCTGCCGGTCCCAGCTCCGTTGCCACGCCTGCCAGTCCGCCGCGGCGAGGGTGTCGGTCATCGCGCTCCTCCAAGCCGTCGTAGTCCGTAATACCCTGGCGCCTAGAGCGCCCATTACCCGACCTGACCGAACCGACCCTAGACCGCCCCCGTAAGGACCACAAGTGGAACTGGCTTATTACTCAGATCTCGCCGTGCGTCTGGTCAACAGCGAGGAGCCCGCCCGCGGCACCGACGCGCTCACCTCGGTCGACGCCGTACGCACCCTCTTCGGCGAGAGCCAGCAGGCGACCCGGCGCGCGACGGACGCCGACGTCACCCGGCTGCGGTCGGTCCGGGCCCGGCTGCGCGCGGTCTTCGAGGCGGCGGCGGACGGGGACGAGGTCCTGGCGGTGGACCTGCTCAACGCGCTGCTCATCGAGTTCCCGGTGAGCCCGCAGATCTCCGGGCACGAGCTGCGGGACGAGGACGGCCGCCCCAACTGGCACATGCACATCGCCGACTACGCCGCCAACGCCAGCGCCGGTTTCGCCGCGACCGCCTCCATGGGCCTCGCGTTCCACCTCACCGAACTGGGCGCGGACCGGCTCGGCATCTGCGAGGCCCCGCCCTGTCGTAACGCCTACCTCGACACATCGACAAATCGATCCCGGCGCTACTGCTCGGACCGCTGCGCCACCCGCGCCAACGTCGCCGCCTACCGCGCCCGTAAACGCCTCGACGCGGGCCGCTCGGCCGACGCCGCACCCGCCGTCGGCTCCACGCCCGCCGCCCGCGCCACACCCCTGGCCCGCGACCGCGACCGCACCGGCCGCACCGCCGACACCGCCCACGACAGCAGCCCCGCCATCGACCGCTGACCCCGGGCCCCCGGCCCCGGCAGCGGCCGCACCCGCACCCACGCCCGGGCCACCACCAGCTCGTCCGGTACGACGCCGAACTCCCGGCTGTCGTTCTCCACGTCCGGGTTGTCCCCCATCACCCACCAGCCGCCGTCGCGGCGCTCCACCGCGCGCTTCACGATGAGCAGGTCCTGCCGGAAGGGATGCCGGAGCACCACCACGTCCCCCGGCCGCACGGGCACCCCGTACCGCACCACCAACTGGTCACCCGGGTACAGCGACGGCTGCATCGACGGGTTGTACACCTCGGCCAGCCCCATCCGCAGCAGTCCGTGCTGCTCGCGGCCCTTCTCCTGCCCGCGATCGTGCAGCTGCTCCTGCATCACGGCACCTCCGATCCGTACACCGCCATCCGCCCACACCATCCCAGGTCACACCCTCAAGGCTCCCGGACCGTCACCGGACTTTTGACCTAAGCCCCCCGGCCCGCCCGAGAAAAGCCTTCCCACACGGAGTAATCTCGCACCTGAGAAGACGATCACGAATGGAAGGACAGCTCTATGCTCTCCCGCCTGTTCGCCCCCAAGGTTCAGGTCAGCGCGCACTGCGACCTGCCGTGCGGCGTGTACGACCCGGCCCAGGCCCGCATCGAGGCCGAGTCCGTCAAGGCCATCCAGGAGAAGTTCCAGGCCAACGAGGACCCGCACTTCCGTGCCCGCGCCACCACCATCAAGGAGGAGCGCGCGGAGCTGGCGAAGCACCACGTCTCGGTGCTGTGGAGCGACTACTTCAAGCCCCCGCACTTCGAGAAGTACCCGGAGCTGCACCAGCTGGTCAACGAGACCCTGAAGGCGCTCAGCGCCGCCAAGGGCTCGACCGACCCGGCCACGGGCCAGAAGGCCCTGGACTACATCGCCCAGATCGACAAGATCTTCTGGGAGACCAAGAAGGCCTGACCCGGCCCCGGGGCCGACACGCCCCCTGCCCGCACCCGGCCCGCCACCGCGGCCGGGTGCGGTCTTCTTTTGCGCCCTTCTGCCGCACCGTGACGCATCGGTTGATGCCCCGCCGAATGTGGACGACGCTGGGATACGTGGACGAAGCGGGCGCGGCGCGGGTCACCGTCAGCGGTGATGCCACGGTGACCGGCTGGAACGACGGCGCCCGGCGGCTGCTCGGCTACCCGCCGTCGGAGGTGGTGGGGCGGTCCGCCGCGGCGCTGCTCGCCGAGCCGGTCGACGGCGTGGTGGAACGGGCCAGGGCGGTGCGGATGCGCTGGCGCGGCACGCTGGCGGTGCGCCACCGCGACGGGCACCGGGTGAAGGTGGCGCTGCTGGCCCACCGCACCGGGGACGGCTGGCTGCTGGTCGCCCCGCTGCCCTCCGACGACACCGCGGCACCCTCCGAGGCGACGCTCCTGACCTGGGCGTACGCCCAGTCGCCCTGCCCCATGGCGATCTACGACACCGAGCTGCGGCTGCGCAAGGTCAACGCCGAGATGGCGCGCGTCATCGGCCTCCCCGAGGGGGACCTCCAGGGGCTGCGGCTCGCGGACATCGCCGGGAAGCTGCGCAGCGAGGGGCTCGAAGCGCTGATGCGGCATGTGCTGCGCACCGGCGAACGGCGCCACATGGAGACCTATCCGCGCACCGGCGGCGAGGAGCGGGATCACGCCTGGTCGGCCCATTTCGCGCCGCTGAAGACCAAGGACGGCCAGGTGCACGGCGTCTGCCTGGCGGCGCACGACATCACCGAGCAGTACCGGGCCCGGCAGCGGCTGCTCCTGCTGAGCGAGGCCAGCGTACGGATCGGCAGCACCCTCGACATCACCCGCACCGCACAGGAGCTGGCCGAGGTGTGCGTGCCACGGCTGGCCGACTTCGTGACCGTCGACCTGCTGGACCGGCTCGACCAGGACGAGGAGCTGCCGCCCGGCCCGCTCACCGGCCCGATCGTGCTGCGCCGCGCCGCCCACCAGTCGGTCTACGAGGGGGCTCCGGAGGCGGCGATCGAGCTGGGGAAGGTGGACACGTATCCGGAGGTGTCCCCGATGGCCGAGTGCCTGGTGGCGGGGCGGCCCATCATCTACGCCGCCGACGATCCCGTCATCACGGCGTGGACCGCCCTCAAACCGGCCCGCGGCGCCAAGTTGCGCGAGTTCGGCATCCACTCGTACATGTCGGTGCCGATCCGGGCCAGGGGCACGACCCTCGGGGTGGCGGTGTTCATCCGCCACCGCCGCCTCGGGCCGTTCACCCAGGACGATGTGCTGCTGGCCGAGGAGATCACCACGCGGGCCGCGGTCTGCGTGGACAACGCCCGCCGCTTCACCCGGGAGCGCGACACCGCGCTGTCCCTCCAGCGGAGCCTGCTGCCGCAGGCGGTGCTCCGGCCGTCGGCGGTGGAGGTGGCGTCCCGCTATCTGCCCGCCGGGCCGTACACGGCGGCGGGCGGGGACTGGTTCGATGTGATTCCGCTGTCCGGAGCGCGGGTCGCCCTGGTGGTGGGCGATGTGGTCGGCCACGGCATCCAGGCGTCGGCCACCATGGGGCGGCTGCGCACCGCGGTGCGGACCCTCGCCGATGTGGACCTGCCGCCGGACGAACTCCTCACCCATCTCGACGACCTCGTGATCCATCTGTCGGCGGAGGCCGGGGACGAGGAGACCGCCGGGGACGTCGGCGCCACCTGCCTGTACGCGATCTACGACCCGGTGACGCACCACTGCGCCATGGCCGCGGCCGGACATCCCGCACCGGCCGTGGTCACCCCCGGCGGCCCGGTGGAGTTCGCAACCCTGCCGGTGGGTCCGCCGCTGGGGGTCGGCGGGCTGCCGTTCGAGGTGATGGACCTCGAACTGCCCGAGGACACCGTGCTCGCCCTCTACACCAACGGCCTGCTGGGCGGCTGGGACCGGGACGTGGACGAGGGGCGCGTGCTGCTGGCCGACGCGCTGACCCGCCCCGCCGCCTCCCTGGAGGGCACCTGCGACGCCGTCCTGCGCGCGCTGCTGCCCGAGCACGGCGTGCTGGACGACGTCGCCCTGCTCCTCGCCCGCACCCACGCCCTGGACGCGGCGCACGTGGCCACCTGGGACGTGCCCGCCGACCCGGCCTGCGTCGCCCGGTCCCGCCGGGACGTCACCGAGCGGCTGACCGACTGGGGTCTGGACGACGCCGTGTTCACCACCGAACTGGTCGTCAGCGAGCTGGTCACCAACGCCATCCGGCACGCGCTGCCGCCCATCCAGCTGCGCCTGATCCACGACCACTCGCTGATCTGCGAGGTGTCCGACGCCAGCAACACCGCCCCGCATCTGCGCCGCGCCCGCACCTTCGACGAGGGCGGCCGCGGACTGCTGCTGGTCGCCCAGCTCAGCCGCCGCTGGGGCAGCCGGCAGACCGCGGACGGGAAGACCATCTGGGCGGAGCAGCCGCTGCCCGGCGCACCGCCCGACCTGGGCTGATCCGCCGCACGCCGGATCCGCCGCCCGCCGGAGCCGCCGGCCGCGTGGGTCAGAAGCGCCACCGCGTCTGGCTGTACTCCCCCTTGCGGAACCCGAACGCCCGGGCCGGGGCGACCTCGTAGACCAGCGCCTCGCCGCCCTCGTGGTGGAAGGCGCCGTCCCGCACCCGGAAGCGCCACTCCTCGCCGTACTTCGCCACGTACGCCTCGGCGACGCGCCGCAGCCGGTCCTCGTCGCGTACCGCGGCCGCGTCGCCCTCGACCACCAGGTCCAGCCCCTCGTGGAAGGCGCCTCGGCCCGTGGCGAGCACGCAGTGGGGGTTGCGCGCGAGGTTTCTGGCCTTCTGCTCGTCGGGCCCGGTGCAGAAGTACAGGGCGCCGTCGAGCCAGACCGCGATCAGCGGGGTGACGTGCGGGCGGCCGTCGGGGCGCACGGTCGACAGCCAGTACATCTGCGCCTCCGCCAGTCCCGCGCGGCCCTCGGGCCAGCTGGTGGCTGTGGCGTCGGGGCTGCTGAAGCGGGTGTCCAGCTCGGTGCGCGGCTCATGGCTCGTGGTCATCGGGGTCGCTCCTCGCTGTCGCGGGCTCGGGTGGGGCTCGGGTAGGGCTCGAGTAAGGGGGACCGCGCGGCGGGCCGGAACTCATCGGGGCCCGTATGGGAATCTTCACGGGCAGCTCTCACCGGACGAACGGGGACACGCACATGGGTGACGGAGGATTCTCGACCGCGCGGCTGGGCCGGATGCACGACGTGATGGCCCGCCATGTCGACCGGGGCGAGGCGCCCGGGCTGATCACGGCGCTCAGCAGGCGCGGTGAGACGCATGTCGATGTGATCGGTACGAAGGCGTTCGGCGGCGAGGACCCGATGCGCCGGGACACGATCTTCCGGATCGCCTCGATGACCAAGCCGGTCATCGCGGTCGCGGCGATGATCCTGGTCGAGGAGTGCGTGCTGCGGCTGGACGACCCGGTGGACCGGCTGCTGCCCGAGCTGGCCGACCGGCGGGTGCTCCGCCGGATCGACGGACCGCTGGAGGACACCGTTCCGGCGGTGCGCCCGATCACCGTGCGCGATCTGCTGACGTTCCGGCTGGGTTTCGGCATGCTGATGGGCCCGCAGGACGCTCCCATGGCGCGCGCCGTCCAGGAGCTGGGGGTCGGGGCGGGGATGCCGGACCCCACCGCGGCGCCGGACCCCGATGAGTGGATGCGGCGCCTGGGCACCCTGCCGCTGATGCACCAGCCGGGCGAGAAGTGGCTGTACCACACCGGCTCCCAGGTGCTGGGCGTGCTCATCGCACGGGCCACCGGCCGCCCGCTGGAGGACTTTCTGCGCGAGCGCGTCTTCGAACCGCTGGGCATGGCGGACACCGGTTTCCACGTACCGCCGGAGAAGCTCGGCCGGCTGGCCACCTCGTACCTCGCCGACCCCGAAACGGGGAAGCCCGAACCGTACGACGGGGTCGAGGACAGCCGGTGGGCTGCGCCGCCCGCGTTCCCGGACGGCGGCGGGGGCCTGGTCTCCACGGTGGACGACTTCCTGGCGTTCGGCCGGATGATGCTGGACCGGGGGCGGTACGACGGTGGCGGGCGCATCCTGTCCCGGCCGTCCGTGGAGCTGATGACGACCGATCAGCTGACGCCCGCCCAGAAGGCGGTGTCCGGCCTCCTCCCGGGGGCGTGGGACAACCTGGGCTGGGGGTTCGGGGTTTCGGTGGTCACCGGGCGGGACGGGGTCGCCGCGGTGCCGGGGCGGTTCGGCTGGGACGGTGGGCTCGGCACGTCCTGGGCCTCGGACCCCGCGGAGCAGCTGGTGGCGGTGCTGCTGACCCAGCGCGCGCAGTTCCCGCAGTTCTCGCCGGTGTACCTCGACTTCTGGACGCTGGCCTACCAGGCGATCGACGACTGAGGCAGCGACACCTCGGGCGCTACGCGCCGTCCGACGGGCCCGCGAGGCCGATGCCGGACAGCGGGACCGGGGTACGGGCGTCGCGGATCCGCACCAGCGGGCTGTCGTTGCGCAGCAGCCACTGGCGGTAGGCGTCGCTCGCCCAGGCGATCTCCAGGTACGCGGTCTCCAGGTCGGCGAAGAGCGCGTCGACGTCGGCGGAGACGGCCGCGCCACCGGCGTCCGGGGCACCCGCGTCCGGCGCGCGCGACGCCAGGTACAGCCCGACCGTCAGCGGATCCCCGTGCAGCGGCCGCACCACCATGCCCGGACGCGACCGGGCCGTGGGCTGGCACGGGGCGACCACCTCCCCGGAGGCGACCAGGTCGGCGGCGGTCAGATAGTCCCCGTACACCACCCGGGGGTTCAGCCCGGCGGCGGTGAGGACGCGGCGCAGCCCGGGCCCTTCGCCGTCCCCCGCGGGGTCGACCATCCACTGGTCGTCGGCGAGGTCCGTGAGCCGCACCACCGGTGCGTCGGCGGCCGGGTGCGTCTCGGCGAGGGCCACGAACTGCGGCTCGCGGGCCAGCAGCACCCGGCGCCGCACCCCTTCGGGGACCCGCAGCGGGGCGCCCTCGACCTCGTGGACGAAGGCGGCGTCGAGCTGCCGCGCGGCCACCATCTCCAGCAGCGCGTTCGCGGACACGTCCATGTGGATGGTGGTGTCGGTGTCCGGGAAGCGGACGCGGAGCCTGCGCAGCCATCCGACCACGGCCCTGCTGCCGGTGCTGCCGATGCGCAGGGCCTCGCCCGCGGCCTGCCCCACCTCCAACCGGACCTCGCTGACGAGGGCGTTCATGTCGGCCACGATGGGCCGGGCCCGGTTCAGCAGGGACCGTCCGAGTGGGGTGGGACGGCTGCCGGTGACCTCCCGCGAGAACAACCGGCCGCCGACGGTGTTCTCGATGCGCCGGAGCTGTGTCGTCAAAGAGGGCTGGCTCATGCCCAGCTGCCGCGCCGCCTTCCGTAGGCTGCCGGTGTCGGCGATGGCGCACAGCGCACGAAGGTGCCTCACCTCGAGCTCCACGGCGGGAGCATAACGGCGCTCTCGCGCGTCACACCAGACACTGAAACCGCGCCAATTCCCCTTTCTGCGGGGCGAGTCGGCATTCCCGACCCGTGGCGGGATATGCCATGGGACTATCGCCGGTTGGCATCTCCGCGCCACGCCGGAACTCCTCAAGACTCTGCGGCACCAAGAGTGCATCCCAGGGCTCCCACCGCCGCACCCCACACGGCGGCCGGGAGCCCGAGGACGATGAGGAGCCCCCCACGTGACACTTCCCACGTTGGCGCTGTCCGCGACCCTCGGCCTCGGTCTGGCGGCGAGCCTCGCCGCCGTGCCCGCGTCGGCGGCCACGCCCGACCACACCCGGTCCGCCACGACCGGCACCACCGCGGCGTATGTCCCCGGTGCCGAGGAGAAGGCCGACACCGACGCCTTCATCAAGGCCGTGATGAAGTCGGCGCTGGCCAAGCGGGCGAAGGCGCCCAGCCTGGCCGCCGCGGTCACCGTCACCTACAGCGCCAGTTCGGCGCCGACCTTCAAGTCGGTGATAGCGCGCAGCACCCAGATATGGAACGCGTCGGTGAGCAACGTGAAGCTGAAGGAGGGCAGCAACCCCGACTTCACCTACCGCGAGGGCAACGACTCCAGAGGGTCGTACGCGAGCACCGACGGCCACGGCGGCGGCTACATCTTCCTGGACTACAAGCAGAACCAGCAGTACGACTCCACGCGGGTCACCGCGCACGAGACCGGCCATGTGCTCGGCCTGCCGGACCACTACTCGGGCCCGTGCAGCGAGCTGATGTCCGGTGGCGGCCCGGGGACGTCCTGCAAGAACTCGCAGCCGAACCAGGCCGAGATCAACCGCGTGAACCAGCTGTGGGCCAACGGCCTGGCAGCCCTCCAGAAGAAGGACCTCGCCAAGGCCCACTGAACGCCTCCAGGCCACTGTGAGCCCCTGAGCCACTGATCAGGGCACGCCGCCCGCACCCGGTCCCCCGACGCCGGTGCGGGCGGCGGGTGTTTCACGGAAGCGCTGCGCGCGGGGCGCTCTCGCTTCCGGGCGGAGGTACGGTGTATTCACCAAGGTTTCGCGCATTTCGGCCGGAATTCCTCCAGGCCGGGGCCCGGCCCCAGGGAGTGAACACCATGGAGACCGTCGTCGGTGTGGCCGTGATCCTGGCGATGATCGCCGTGGGCGTGCTGCTGATCCACCGCGTCAACGCCCAGACCGGCAACAAGATCGCGCCCGATCGCCACAGCGATCCCCCGGCCCGCCACCGCCACCGCCCCCGTCGATGGGGCCGCGGGCGGCCGCACCGGGGCCACGGAGTGGCGCCGCCGCGCGTCTGACGCACCGCGCCTGCGATGCGCCACCCGTCCGACGTGTCACTCCTCGCCGACCGCGTCCTCCAGCGTGGCCACCGGGCCGAGCACCTCGAGCAGCCCGCCCACCCGCAGGGTGCGCAGGATCAGGGGGTCGTCGCACACCAGCCGCAGCCGGCCGCCGCGCTCGGCCACCCGGCGCTGGGCGCGGCACAACAGCCCCAGACCGGAGCAGTCGAAGAACGTCGTCGGCGTCAAGTCGACCACGACCTCGGGTGCCCGGGCGCCCGTGGCGGCGTCCAGTGCCGGGCCGACGCCCGCCAGCCCGGCGATGTCGATCTCACCGTGCAGGGCGACGACGGTGCATCCGCCGACGCGGGACGTACGGGCGTACGGGGCAGGGTCCGGGTGGTCCGGCAGGCGGCATAAGTCACCGGCGGCCGCGTCGGAGCCCGGCGCGGCGTCCGGCGTCGCGCGTGACGCCCCCTGCGGCATCGGTGCGCCACGGGGAGCGCCTTGCTGCGACATCACGAATTCCCCTCGGAACGGCACACTGCCCCCTTTCACCGTCCTCGGACTCCCGGAAGCGGGCAGAGTGGAGCATCGGGTGCAGATCCGCCGGGCCCTGGGTGACGTGCAGGCGAGCGTAAGGGGGTGACCGCCGGTTACAGAGAGAGGGACGCGCCATTCCCCGAGCGAAAAACGCTCGTTCGAGTGAAATTCGTTTCTTCCTATTGACGCCTGATCAGCCCGCGACCGCCGGTGTCAGATCCTCCAACACCTCGAAGGCGCCCTCCAGCCGGACCATCCGCAGCAGTCGCAGGAACCGCGGATCGACGATGACCAGCCGCAACCGGCCCTCCCGCTCCAGCACACGGTTGCGCAGCCGGCACAGTAACGACAGCCCGGCGCAGTCCAGGAAGGTGACGCGCCGCAGGTCCAGCACCAGATCCGGGCATCCCGTACGGGCCAGGGAATCGAGCCGTGCGGAGATCCGTCCCGCGGCGAAGATGTCCAGCTCTCCCGCGACCTCAGCGACCGTGACACCACCCAGCACACGCACACGGACGCCGAAGGCGGGCCGATCATCGAACATGCAAGCCTCCTCGGCAGGGTGGAGGCGCGCGACACCGGAGCTCTGGAGGTGACACGACGTCCGGGCGGGGTGCGTGCACCGCCGGGGGTCCAGGCCGGCCCTTCAGTACATGACATACCCATCTATCGGCTGACCAGTCAATGAACGGCCCGGCACGTGTCGTTGGCCTATTTCCGGCCCGAGAAGGGCTCTCCGCGCCAATCGTTACTCATCAGTAAACGCAGCGGCCTTCTCATGTCCACCGTCGAACGTGAACATGCCACTCGGGCACACACTTCGACACGACGACGAGGGACGGAACCCATGACTCCAGCACGCGTGCGATCACGACGGCTCGGCGTGACGACGGTGGCCGCGGCCATCGCCATCGGCCTCGGCGGTACGGCCACGACGGCCACCGCCGCGACCACGTCGGCCGCCACGCCGAGCGCAACGGGCACCGCCACCGGAACCGCCACCAGCGGAACCACCGCCGCCGCGAAGGTCGACTACGAGACCTGGAAGCGCGATGTGAAGGCCGTCATCGACCAGGCCCGGCCCTACGTCGAGCAGCGCACCCAGAACGCCGGGGACGAGAAGCAGGCCATCGTCCTCGACATCGACAACACCTCGCTGGAGTCGGACTTCAGGTTCGCCTTCCCGGCCCCCGCCGTGGCGCCGGTCCTCCAGCTCATGAAGTACGCGCACACCCGCGGCGTCGACCTCTTCTTCGTCACCGCGCGCCCGGACATCCTCACCCTGCCCACCCAGTACAACCTGGAGACCGTGGGCTACCCGGTGGCCGGGCTGTACGTACGCAGCCTCCCCGACCTCTTCGAGGAGGTCGCCGCGTACAAGACGGCCAAGCGCGCGGAGATCGAGAAGAAGGGCTACACGATCATCGCCAACATCGGCAACAGCCCCACCGACCTGGTCGGCGGCCACGCCGAGAAGACCTTCAAGCTCCCGGACTACGACGGCCAGCTCTCCTGACCGCACGGCCATGAGCGCGGTGGCGGCCATACACCGGAAGGCCGCCACCGACGGCTGGGAAGGCCGAAAGCTCCAGATCTCGGGGCCATACGTTGTCACCTGCCCGCGCACCGGACGGGCCCGCGGCCCCCAAGACTGGACGGATGACCGGATCACGCGTACTGGCGCTCGGCCACTACCAGCCCGCGAAGGTGCTCACCAACGACGACCTCGCCGCCATGGTCGACACCAGCGACGACTGGATCCGCAGCCGGGTCGGGATCCGCACCCGCCATGTGGCGCGCTCCGACGAGACGGTGGACGAGATGGCCGCGGCGGCCGCCGCCAAGGCCCTCGCCCACAGCGGCCTCGCCCCCACCGACGTCGACATGGTGCTGGTCGCCACGTCCACCGCCATCGACCGCAGCCCCAACATGGCCGCCCGCGTCGCCGCCCGGCTGGGCCTGACCTGCCCCGCCGCCATGGACATCAACGTGGTGTGCGCCGGGTTCACCCACGCCCTGGCCACCGCCGACCACGCGATACGGGCCGGATCGGCCACCGCCGCGCTGGTCGTCGGCGCGGACAAGTTCACCGAGGCCGCGGACTGGACCGACCGCTCCACCTGCGTCCTGCTGGGCGACGGCGCGGGCGCGGCCGTGGTGACGGCCGCCGAGGAGCCGGGCATCGGGCCGGTGGTGTGGGGCTCGGTGCCCGAGATGGGCAACGCCGTCCGTATCGAGGGCACCCCGCCGCGCTTCGCGCAGGAGGGCCAGTCCGTATACCGCTGGGCCACCACCCAACTGCCGCCCATAGCCCGCGAGGTGTGCGCCCGCGCCGGGATCGAACCGGCCGACCTGGCCGGTGTCGTGCTCCACCAGGCCAACCTGCGGATCATCGAACCGGTCGCCCGCAAGCTCGGCGCGGTCAACGCGGTGATCGCGCGCGATGTCGTGGACTCCGGGAACACCTCGGCGGCCAGCGTTCCGCTCGCCCTGTCCAAGCTGGTCGAACGCGGCGAGATCCCCTCCGGAAGCCCGGTGCTGCTGTTCGGCTTCGGCGGCAACCTGTCGTACGGCGGCCAGGTCATCCGCTGCCCGTAGTCCCCCTCCCTGCCGGTGTCCGATTCGTTCAAGACCGGCCGGTCGCGGGCTGCCTACGCTGCCCGCATGACACCACGATTCGACGCGATCGGGCTGGCCGTCGCGGACATGGCCGCCTCCCTCGCCTTCTACCGCATGCTCGGCCTGGACATCCCCGCCGAGGCCGACACCCAGCCGCACGCCGAGGCCACCCTCCCGGGCGGTCTGCGCCTGATGTGGGACCGGGCCGAGACCCCGCCGCCCAGCGGGCCCGGGCGGATGGAACTGGCTTTCCTGTGCGACAGCCCGGCCGAGGTGGACGCCGCGTACGCCAAGCTCACGGACGGCGGCGTACGGGGCTCCAAGGCGCCCTGGGACGCCTTCTGGGGCCAGCGCTACGCGGTCCTGCTGGACCCGGACGGCAACAACGTCGCCCTGTTCGCCCCACTGCCCGGCTGACGGCCCCGACGAGGTTTCGCGGACGCTAGGCGGGCCCCAATAGTCCGCCCAGCGGTACGCCCGCCAGCCCCCGCACCTCCCGCGCCAGATGCGCCTGGTCCGCGTACCCGGCCACCGCCGCCACCTCCGCGAACGGCACCCCGCCGCGCGCCAGCTCCAGCGCCCGGTTCAGCCGCAGCACCCGGCCCAGCGTCTTCGGCCCGTACCCGAAGGCCGTCAGCGACCGCCGGTGCAGCTGCCGGGCGCCCAGGCCCACCGTCCGGGCCACCTCCGCCACGCTCCGCCCGCCCGAGAGCCCCGCGACGACCTCGCCCACCACCGGATCGGCGGGCGCCGCGCCCCGCAGCCGGTCCAGCGCTGCGGCCTCCAGCACCCGCCCCACCTGCCCGACCTGCTCGCCCGCGGCCCGCTCCGCCAGCCCGCGCACCTCGGCCTCCGGCCACAGCGCGGCCAACGGCACCCGTTGATCACGCAGTTCGCAGGCCGGCACGCCCAGCACCGCGGGCCCCGCGCCCGGGGCGAAGCGCAGCCCCACGGCACGCGTCCCCGCGGGCCCGCCGGTCAGATGGGCGTGGGTATCGGGCCCGGCGACCAGCAGCCTGCCGTCGATCCAGATCAGGTCCGTACAGCCGTCGGGCAGCACCCGCTGCGGCCCGGCCCCGACGGTGCGGGACCACACCACCGCGCCGCCGCCCAGCCGCGACACCCGCTCCCGGTAGTCGCTCCCGCCGCCGCTCAAGGGACCTCGCGCAGATACATCGCGCCGCAGGAGTGGCAGAAGGGCCCGGAGTCGTCCGTGGCCCACAGGTCCGCGTCCTGCGTCTCCGCGTCCGGGGCCAGCTCACGGCCGCACATCGCGGTCGTGCCGTTGCCCCGGACCATGTGCCAGATCTTGACCGGCGCGCCCGCCACCCGCCCGGAGCTGCCCTCCTCGTACTCCGCGCGCATCTCGTGCTGCATCGCGCCACACCTCCTGCTACACCACCATGCTCCCGCCACCACCGGCGCGGCGCCACCCTGGACGCTTCAGAACACCGACCACTCGGTCACCGTGGTGAAGTGGTCCAGCGCCGCCACCCCGGCCACCGAGTTGCCGCGGGCGTCCAGACCGGGGCTCCACACGCACAGCGTGCACCGCCCCGGGATCACGGCGATGATCCCGCCGCCCACCCCGCTCTTGCCGGGCAGCCCGACGCGGTACGCGAAGTCGCCCGCCGCGTCGTACGTCCCGCAGGTGAGCATGACCGCGTTGACCCGCTTCGCCTCGCGCCGCGACAGCAGCCGGGAGCCGTCCGCGCGCAGTCCGTGGCGGGCCAGGAAGCCGCCCGCGAGGGCCAGGTCGCGGCAGCTCATCTCGATCGAGCACTGCCAGAAGTAGTGCTCCAGGACCGTCGGCACGGGGTTGTCGAGGTTGCCGTAGCTCGCCATGAAGTGCGCGAGGGCGGCGTTGCGGTCGCCGTGGCCGGACTCGGACTCGGCGACGACCGGGTCGAAGCCCAGCTCGGGGTTGCCGCTCTCGGCGCGCAGGAAGTCCAGCATGGTGGTGCTGGCGTCGCCGGTGAGGCTGTGCAGCCGGTCGGTGACGACCAGCGCGCCGGCGTTGATGAACGGATTGCGCGGGATGCCGTTCTCGCGCTCCAGCTGCACCAGGGAGTTGAACGGGTTGCCCGAGGGCTCCCGGCCGACCCGCCGCCACAGCTTCTCCCAGTCCTGCGCGAGGACCAGCGCGAGGCCGAACGCCTTGGAGATCGACTGCACGGAGAAGGGGCGCTCCCAGTCGCCGACCCCGGTCACGTTGCCGTCGACGTCCGCGAGGGCGATGCCGAACTGATCCGGGTCGACCGCCGCCAGCGCGGGGATGTACTGGGCCACCTGCCCCCGGCCGATGTGGGGCGCCACATGGGCCGCGACCTCGTCGAGTACGTCCTGGTAGTGCATGGTGCGGTGGTTCTCCTGCGCGTCGTCGAGCGGATCAGACGCACCATAACGGCCGCTCTCAACCGCCCCTCAACCAGGAGTCAATGACCCACCGTGTTTTTGGGTATGCATACGGTGATACAGGCGGGCCGCGACGGGCGCCCGCCGGACGATCAGAACGGAGGCGGTCATGGCCTCACCCATGTCCGCGGGGGACTTCCTGGCGGCGTTGAAGAACGAGGGCCTGCGTGTGGTGCAGGTCGGCGACTGGCGGAACCACAACCGGAACCACAAGGGACCGTGGGGCGGAGTGCACGGTGTGATGATCCACCACACCGTCACCTCCGGCACCGACCTCACCGTCGAGATCTGTCGCGACGGCTTCGAGGCGCTGCCCGGCCCGCTGTGCCACGGCGTGATCGCCAAGGACGGCGGGGTGCACCTCGTCGGCTACGGCCGCGCCAACCACGCGGGGCTCGGCGACGACGAGGTCCTGCGCGCCGTGATCGCCGAAAAGACACTCCCGCCCGACAACGAGGCCAACACGGACGGCAATCGCGCGTTCTACGGCTTCGAATGCGAGAACCTCGGCGACGGGCAGGACCCGTGGCCCGAGGCCCAACTGGACGCGATCGCCCGGGCAGCGGCGGCGGTCTGCCGCCGGCACGGCTGGACCGAGCGGTCGGTGATCGGCCACCTCGAATGGCAGCCGGGCAAGATCGACCCCCGGGGCTTCTCGATGAACTCGATGCGCGCGCGCATCCGTGAGCGGCTGAAGTAACAACCATCCGCGGTGGGCGGGCCCCGGCCGGAGACGGTTCAGGGTCCGCCTTCCGCGGTCTCCTCGCGGTAGGCCGCCGCCTCCTCCAGGTCCAGTCGGCGCAGCAGCGTACGGAGCATCTCGTCGTCGATCCGGCGCGCGTCCCGCAGCTTCACGAACACCGCGCGCTCACTGCCGATCACCTCGCGTGCCAGCCTGCGGTAGGTGTCGTCCGCCGACTCCCCCGTCACCTCGTTGACCGTGCCGAGCCGTTCCCACACCGCGTTGCGGCGCCGCTCCAGCACCAGGCGCAGCCGGTTGGCCAGCGGCGGCGGCAGCGCGTTGCGCTCGTCGGCGAGGAGTTCCTCCAGCCGCTGCTCGGCGGCCCGCGACGCCTGCGCCTGCGCCTGTGCCTCGGCGAGCGTCTCGGCCTGGAAGTCACGCCCCGGCATGCCCAGCGCCCGGATCAGGGCGGGCAGGGTGAGCCCCTGGGCGACCAGCGTCCCGATGACGGTGGTGAAGGCCAGGAAGAGGATCAGGGTGCGGCCCGGGAAGGCGCCTCCGCCGTGCACGGTCTCCGGGATCGAGAAGGCGATGGCCAGGGACACCACCCCGCGCATCCCGGCCCAGCCGACGATGACCGCCGCCCGCCAGTCGGTGCCGGGCTCGCGCTCCCGGATCCCGGGGAAGAGCGCGCGCGGCACGAAGGTCGCGGGGAAGACCCAGACGAACCGTACGGCCACCACGGCCAGGAACACGGCGGCCGCGTACCAGGCCGCCTCGCCCGCCCCGTACTCCCCGAGGCCGCCCACCACGAACCGCAGTTGCAGCCCGATCAGCGCGAACACGGCCGATTCCAGGATGAAGGCGGCCATCTTCCAGACGGCCGCCTCCTGGAGCCGGGTCGCGAAGTCGACCTGCCAGGAGCGGTGCCCGAGATAGAGCGCGACCACCACGACCGCCAGCACGCCCGACGCCTCGACCTGTTCGGCGGCCGCGTAGGCGGTGAAGGGGATCAGCAGCGAGAGGGTGTTCTGGAGCAACGGGTCGCGCAGCCGGGTGCGCAGCCAGTGCAGCGGCACCATCAGGACCAGGCCGACGCCGACGCCGCCCACCGCCGCGAGCACGAACTCCCAGGCGGCATGGGTCCAGGTGGCGCCCTCCCCCACCGCGGCGGCGAGCGCCACCCGGTAGGCGGTGATCGCGGTCGCGTCGTTGACCAGGGACTCGCCGCGCAGGACGGTCGTCAGCCGGGAGGGCAGCCCGACCCGGCGGGCGATGGCGGTGGCCGCCACCGCGTCCGGCGGGGCGATCACCGCGCCCAGCACCAGGGCGGCGGTCAGCGGCAGTCCGGGCACCAGCAGATGGGTGATCCAGCCGACGGCGAGGGTGGCGAACAGCACATAGCCGAACGACAGCAGCGCCACCGGCCGCATATTGGCGCGCAGGTCCAGATAGGAGCTGTCGAGCGCGGCGGTGTGCAGCAGCGGCGGCAGCACCAGGGGGAGCACGACCTCCGGGACCAGGGTGTAGTCCGGCACCCCCGGCAGATACGAGACCACCAGCCCGACCGTGACCAGCAGCAGCGGCGCGGGCACGGGGGTGCGCCGGGCCGCGCCCGCGACCGCCGCGCTGCCCGCGACCAGCATCAACAGTGGAGTTACGTCCATGCCCCGGTCCGTCCCGATTCATCGGCTTCGCCAGCTCGCCGGCTCGCCGGCGGCTTAGTCTGGCAATCATGAGGGAGTGCCCACACATTCCGGCCCTGCCGCGCCCCGAACCGGAGCCGCGGACCACCACCTGCCCGGACTGCCTGGCGGTCGGCTGCGATCCCGTGCAGCTGCGGATGTGTCTGGCGTGCGGCTATGTCGGGTGCTGCGATTCATCGACGTATCGACACTCCACCCGGCACTTCGAGCAGACCGGGCATCCGGTGATGCGCAGCTTCGAACCGGGCGAGGACTGGCGCTGGTGCTACGTGGACCTGCTGATCGTCTAGCGGGTGCGGTGCCGTGTGTGGTGCCGTGTGCGGTGCCGCACGGCAGGGAATCCGCTGCCACGTTGTCGGTGTGGCGAGCTAGCCTTCACCACATGATCCGATCAGCGAAGCCGTCCGACGTCCCGGCCATCCTCGCGATGATCCGCGAGCTGGCCGAGTACGAGCGGGCACCGCAGGAGGCCAAGGCCACCGAGGAGCAGTTGCGCACGGCGCTCTTCGGCGAGCATCCGGCGGTGTTCGCGCTGATCGCCGAGGAAGTCGGCGACGGGGCGGCCGAGCCGGTCGGGTTCGCCCTGTGGTTCCGTAACTTCTCCACCTGGACGGGCACCCACGGGGTCTACCTGGAGGATCTGTACGTCACGCCGCGGGCCCGCGGCGGCGGCCACGGCAAGGCGCTGCTGGCCGAGCTGGCACGGATCTGCGTGGAGCGGGGATACGCCCGCTTCGAATGGTCGGTGCTGGACTGGAACGAACCGGCGATCGGCTTCTACGCGTCCCTGGGCGCGGAGCCGATGGACGAATGGACCGTGCGAAGGCTGTCGGGAGAACCGCTGCGGGCACTGGCCGCGCAGGCTCCGGGCATAGCTTCGACCAGCGGTTCGTTGAGTGAGGCGACATCTCTTTCGAATTGAGACCGCAAACCCCTAGCCACGCTGCGTGCTCATATGCTTACTATGAGTGATATCGGGAATGTTCATCTCGGGGGTTCACCCGTGACGGGGGCCGTGCTTCGTCCGGGCGACACCGAGTGGCAGATCGCGATAGCGTCGCAGCCGAACCGCACATCGCGCCGGTCCGTTATCCCTCCACCATAAGGGCATATGGCCGACGCTCCAATCAGCTCAGCTCAAACAGCTTGTGTCACCTTGGAGGTGAGGGTGTCCCAGATCGCAGGCGAGCCCGGGACCCAGGACTTCGTGGAAGTCCGGCTGCCCGCTGCGGGGGCCTATCTGTCGGTGCTGCGTACGGCGACCGCCGGCCTGGCAGCCCGCTTGGACTTCACCCTCGACGAAATCGAGGATCTGCGCATCGCGGTCGACGAGGCCTGCGCGATCCTGCTCCAGCAAGCCGTCCCCGGCAGTGTGCTGAGCTGCGTCTTCCGACTGATCGACGACGCACTACAGGTGACCGTGGCGGCTCCGACCACCGATGGCCGCGCCCCTGAGCGCGACACCTTCGCCTGGACGGTGCTCTCCGCACTGGCGGGCAAGGTGGATTCGACCGTCGCCGAGGACCGCACGGTCAGCATCAGCCTGTACAAGGAGCGCGGCGCCGGCCCCGGACAGCCGTGACGGACAAAGGGGGCTCCGTGAGCACTGCATCATCGCGGGGAGTACGTACCCCGGCCATCCCGCACCCGCCGGCCCGACCGCATCCCGCGGACTCGGAGGCGGCAGGAGACCGACCAGAGCGGGCGGACCACATGGATCAGCACGAGCAGGAGCAGGTGCACCAGCAGCACGATCCGCAGCCGCACGATCCGCACGACCGGAGCGGCGCGCGGGCGATGTTCGTCGAGCTGCGGGGGCTCCCCGAGGGCTCCACGGAGCGGGCCGAGCTGCGCAACAACCTCGTGCGCATGCACCTGCCCCTGGTCGAGCACCTGGCCCGGCGCTTCCGCAACCGCGGCGAGCCGCTGGACGACCTGACCCAGGTGGCCACCATCGGACTGATCAAGTCCGTGGACCGGTTCGACCCGGACCGCGGTGTGGAGTTCTCGACGTACGCGACCCCCACGGTCGTCGGCGAGATCAAGCGGCACTTCCGCGACAAGGGCTGGGCGGTGCGGGTGCCGCGCAGGCTCCAGGAGCTGCGGCTCTCGCTGACCACGGCCACCGCCGAGCTGTCCCAGCGGCACGGGCGCGCCCCGACCGTCCACGAGCTGGCCGAGCATCTGGCCATCTCCGAGGAAGAGGTGCTGGAGGGCCTGGAGTCCGCCAACGCGTACAGCACGCTGTCGCTGGACGTACCGGACACGGACGACGAGTCCCCGGCGGTGGCGGACACCCTCGGCGCGGAGGACGAGGCGCTGGAGGGCGTCGAGTACCGCGAATCCCTCAAGCCGCTGCTGGAGGATCTGCCGCCGCGCGAGAAGAAGATCCTGCTGCTGCGGTTCTTCGGGAACATGACGCAGTCGCAGATCGCGCAGGAGGTCGGCATCTCCCAGATGCACGTCTCACGGCTGCTGGCGCGCACCCTCGCCCAGCTGCGGGACAGGCTGCTGGTCGAGGAGTAGCGAGCGGTGCCCGGGGCGAGCCCCGGGCACTCCCTGAACGGGCCCTGCCCGCCCGGGCCTTAAGCCTTGAGGCTCCTACGCGTCGCGCGGGCCGATGCCCAGCGCCTCGGTCGCGGTCGGGTTGATCAGCATGCCCAGGACGGTGACGGCCGCGATGGCGGTCAGCACACCGATGATGATCAGCCCGCCGCCGTTCTGCACCAGCGTCCAGGCCACCGGCAGCGCCATCAGCTGAGTGATCATCGCCGGGCCGCGGCTCCAGCGGCGCCGCAGCCACAGCCCGCGGGCCGCCAGCAGCGGCAGCAGGGCCAGGGCGAGCACGGTGATCCCGAGCGTCTCCGCCTGCTGCGGGCTCTCCGGGTCCCCGGCCAGGCCCATGACCAGGACGTAGACCCCGAACCCCACGAGCACCAGCCCCTCGACGGCGGCCAGCGCCGCGGCCACGGTCAGCCGGACCGGCCGCGGCCCCACGGGCCCCGCGTCGGCGGCCGCGGGCG
>NZ_RIBZ01000862.1:0-24719 GCF_003721215.1 Streptomyces botrytidirepellens | reverse complement strand
CGCGGGAGGCCCGGCGGGCGCGGACGGTGAGTCGGGCCCGGCAGGCGCAGCGGGAGCGGGCGCGGGCGGCCCCTGCGGTGCGTCCTGGGGTCCCCAGGGCTGGCCCCACGCCTGCCCACCGGCGGGGGTGCCGTGCTGCTGTCCCGAGGGCGGCGTGGGCTCCGAGGGCTCCGAGGGCCACTGGTCGCCCTGAGCGGGCAGTACGACGCCCTCACGGACCGCAGGCAGCTGCGGCTCGTTCCCCTGTCCGCTCTGCGTCACCGGGTCTCCTTGAAGAAGCGATTACCGAATCGTCGGGTCACGCTACCGGTTACCCGCGGGGGTATGAGACCGCCGGAGGGAGAGACTGGTCACCGGCAAAGGCCCGGTAAAGGCCCGGCAACAGCGCCGCGAAGGGGCCGCGGCAGGGGCGTCAGGAGGGGCTCAGGCCGCCTGCACCTCCAGCCTCGCCCCGAACTCCCGTACCACCGGCTCGTCCCGGTACGGCTCCAACCGCTGCTGGAAGTCGTCCAGATACTCCGCGCCCCGGTTCGAGCGCAGCGTCTGGAGCAGATCCACCGCCTGGCCGCCGACGTGACACGCCTGCTCCACCTCGCGGCCCTGGACGTGCGCCGTGGCCAGCAGCAGCAGCCCGATGGCGCGGCGCCGCACCCGGCCCTCCGGGTGGCCCGCCAGGGCCTCTTCGGCGCGGCGCCGGGCGGGCTCGGCCTGGCCCAGGTCGCGGTGGCAGTGGGCGAGTTCGTCGGCCAGATAGGCGTGGTCGAAGTGCTGGATCCACGGCGGCTCGTCCCCGGACGGCCCGCCGCTGCCCACCGCCCGCTCCATCGCGTCCAGGGCGCGCCCGGCCGCGTGCTGACAGGCCGGGGCGTCCCCCATCAGCGCGTGCCCGCGCGCCTCGGCGGCCAGGAACATCGACTCGGCGCGCGGCGGCACCTGGCCGCGCGAGCCTTCCTGCGCGGCCTTGGCCAGCTGCGCGATCTCCCGGGGGTTGCCCAGCTGGGCGGCGAGATGGCTCATGCTGGCGGCCAGCACGTAGCCGCCGTACCCCCGGTCCCCGGCGGCCTGGGCGAGCCGGAGCGCCTGGATGTAGTAGCGCTGGGCGAGCCCGGACTGACCGGTATCGATCGCCATGTACCCCGCCAGCTCCGTCAAGCGGGCGACCGCCGCGAAGAGTTCGCGCCCGACCGACTCCCGGTAGGACCCGGCGAGCAGTCCGGAGACCACGCTGTTGAGGTAGTGGACGACGACGGGCCGCACATGGCCGCTGCCGTAGCGGTGGTCCAGCTCGACCAGCGCGTCCGTGGTGGCCCGCACCGCGGCGACGTCGGAGCGGCCGACCCGGGCCCCGGCGGTGCGCGCGACCTGCGCGTCCGCGCCGGTGATCAGCCAGTCGCGGCTGGGCTCGACGAGCGCCGAGGCGGCGACCGTGGAACCGGTCAGGAAGTCGCGGCGGCCGACGTCGCTGCGCCACAACTCGCAGACCTGCTCTATCGCGCCGAGGACGGTCGGCGAGAACTGAAGCCCCACGCCCGACGCCAGGTTCTTGCCGTTGGCCATGCCGATCTCGTCGATCGTGACCGTACGACCGAGCTTGCGGCCGAGCGCCTCGGCGATGATGCCCGGGGCGCGGCCCCGGGGCTGCTGACCGCGCAGCCACCGGGCGACCGACGTCTTGTCGTAGCGCAGATCGAGACCGTGCTCGGCACCGCACATGTTGACCCTGCGGGCCAAACCGGCATTGGAGCACGCGGCTTCCTGAATGAGCGCTTGCAGCCGTTCGTTCGGCTGTCGCGCCACAAGCGGCCTAGCGGCCATGGTTTTACCCCCAGTGACTGCTGTGCGTTCTCGGCGGATGCCGTCCCTGTTGATCAGTTCCCCGCGGGTATCGCAGGTATACGGCGAATGCGGAACTTGCCCGTATTGACCACATAGACCGCTTGGTTCACGTACGTGCGTACGGCCGCGCCAAAACGCCCTCGTACGCCTGTCACGCATGGTGGCTACCCGCTTACACAGCCGGAACCCCATACGCGCCCCCGGTCATGCACCCATGCGCCCCGGTGTGCCGTCGCGCCCCCTCTTGGGGCTCGGTTCGCCTCCGGGGGGCGCGGCCATGCGCGCGGGTCCGTGGCCTCGGCCGTAACCCTTGTTGACGCCGGAAGTTGTCTTGGTCGTGGAAGAGACCATGGACGTGACAGGCACACCACATATTCCGAAGCAGCGCGGGGAAGGGCTGCTCGACGCCGCGGTGCGCTACGCGGAGGAACGGCACTGGGACGTGCTCGCCGGTGCCTGGCTGGACACCGTGAAGGGCCTCCAGCGCTGCTCCTGCGGACAGGCCGGCTGCCCGGCCCCCGGCGCCCATCCGACCGCCCCGGACTGGGTGAACCAGGCGACCGGCAGCCCGGTCGTGGTCCGGCGGATGTGGGCCCGCACCCCGGGCGCGTCGATCCTGCTGCCGACCGGCCGCACCTTCGACGCCCTGGACGTACCGGAGTCGGCGGGCTGTCTGGCGCTGGCCCGGATGGAGCGCCGCAACGTCGACCTCGGCCCGGTCACTTCCACCCCGGACCGCAGGATGCTCTTCTTCGTGCTCCCCGGCGCCGCCGCGAAGATCCCGGACCTGCTGCGGAACCTGGGCTGGCCGCCGTCCTCGGTCGACCTGGCCGCCCGCGGCGACGGGGACTACGTGGTCGCGCCCCCGACCCGGGTCGGACGGCACGGTCCGACCCAGTGGGCCCGTCGACCGACCGCCGCCAACCGCTGGCTGCCGGACGCCGAGGAGCTGGTGAGCACGCTCGCCTACGCGTGCGGACGGGAGATCCGCGGACGCGACACCGGTGGGCGGGGGTCCGGTGGGCGGGGGCCCGGTGGGCGGGAGACCCCTGGACGTCACACCAGCGGGCGCCACACCAGCGGGCGCGAGACCCAAGGGCGCGACACCAGCGGGCGGGAGCCCCGCGGCCACGCGCCCCGGTCGCCCCAGGGGCGCTGACGCGCCCAGGCACGCCTGACGTCCCTGGGCGCCGTCACAGGCCCCCCGTATCGTGGGCGCGGACGGGGACACGACCAGTCCCCGGACCAGCCTGATGTTGGGAGACGGGGATTTCAGTGCCGGACGCACACACGGACGCAGACGTACACGCACCCGCCGAGGCGGCGGACGATCCCGCCGCCCCGCATCGGCGGCCGGCCGTGCAGGTGCGGGGTCTGTGGAAGCGGTACGGGGAGCAGATCGCGGTCCAGGGCATCGATCTCGAACTGCCCGCCGGGCAGTTCATCGGGCTCGTCGGCCCCAACGGCGCGGGCAAGACCACGACCCTCTCGATGATCACCGGACTGCTGCGCCCCGACTCCGGCACCGTCGAGATCGGCGGGCACGACGTCTGGCAGGACCCGGCCGAGGTCAAGGCGCGGATCGGCGTACTGCCGGAGGGGCTGCGGCTGTTCGAGCGGCTCTCGGGACGCGAACTCCTCGCGTACACCGGGCGGCTGCGCGGGCTGCCCGGCGACGAGGTCGACAAGCGCGCGACCCAGCTGCTGGACGTCCTGGACCTGGCCGGTGCGCAGAACAAGCTGGTCGTGGACTACTCGACCGGTATGCGGAAGAAGATCGGCCTGGCCGCCGCGCTGCTCCACAACCCGGAAGTCCTCTTCCTGGACGAGCCCTTCGAGGGCGTCGACCCGGTCTCCGCGCAGACCATCCGCGGCGTGCTGGAGCGCTACACCCGCTCCGGTGCGACGGTCGTCTTCTCCAGCCATGTGATGGAGCTGGTCGAGTCGCTGTGCGACTGGGTCGCGGTGATGGCGCGCGGCAAGATCCGGGCGCAGGGTGCGCTGGCCGACGTACGGGGCGACGCGCCGTCCCTCCAGAACGCGTTCCTGGAGCTGGTGGGCGCCCGCGACCAGGGCTCCGGGGACAACCTCGACTGGCTCGGCGGCGGCGCCCGATGACGCTCACCGACCCCCTCGACGCCAAGGGACCGCTCGCCACCGCGGCGCCCGCTCCCCCGCCGGTGCCCACCGGCTCGCTGCTGCCCGTCTTCGTCCAGCTGAAGCTGTCGCTGATGCGCAACGGGCTGCGGCAGTCCGCGGGCCGCCGCGCCGCGTACATCACCTCGCTCGTCATCACCGTCCTCTTCGCCGCCCTCCAACTGCTCGGCCTGGTGCTGCTGCGCGGGGTCGACAACGCGGACGCGCTGGTCACCGTGCTCACCGCGGTGCTCGCGCTGGGCTGGGCCGTGATGCCGCTCTTCTTCCCCAGCGGTGACGAAACCCTGGACCCCACCCGGCTGGTGATGCTGCCGCTGCGGCCCCGGCCGCTGATCGGCGCGCTGCTGGTGTCCTCGCTGATCGGCGTCGGCCCGCTGTTCACGCTGACCCTGGTGGTGGGTTCGCTGATCGCCATCGCGCACGGGGCGGCGGCCGCGGCGGCGGCCGTCCTGGCGGGCGTACTGGCCGTGCTGACGTGCGTGGCGCTGGCGCGGGCCGTCGCGACCGCCAACACCCGGCTGCTGAGCAGCCGCAAGGGCCGCGATCTGGCGCTGCTGAGCGGTCTGTTCGTGGCGATCGGCGTGCAGTTCGTGAACATGGGCGTGCAGAAGCTGTCCGGCCAGGGCGGGCTCGGCGTGCTGCGGCCCACCGCGGACATCCTGCGCTGGGTTCCGCCCGCGTCGGCGATCGACGCCGTGCAGGGCGTGAGCGAGGGCTCGTACGGGGTCGCCGCCGCCCAGTTCGCCCTGAGCGCGGTCGTGCTGGCGCTGCTGATGTGGTGGTGGTCGCGCAGCCTGACGCATCTGATGACCGCACCGGACAGCTCCACGATCCAGCAGGAGAAGCCCCGGCGGGGCGCCGACGGGGCGGGCTCGTCCGCCGCCGAGCGCGGCCCGCTCGGCCGACTGCTGCCCGCGGGGCGCACCGGCACGGTCATGCTGCGCACCCTGCGGTACGCGGTGCGCGACCCCAAGGCCAAGGCCAGCTGGGTCAGCTCGCTGGGGGTCGGCCTGCTGATGCCGTTCATCACCTCCGTCCAGGGCAACGGCAGCATCTACTGGTCGTGCTGGGCCGCGGGGATGCTGGGCATGCAGATGTACAACCAGTTCGGGCAGGACTCCTCCGCCTTCTGGATGGTCGCGCAGACCATCTCCTCGCCGCGTGACGCCTATCTCGAGCTGCGCGGACGGGCGTTCGCGGTGGCGCTGGTCGGGGTGCCGTACGTGCTCCTGGCGGTGGTGGGCTCGGCCGCCTTCCTGAAGAAGCCGGCGGCCGTCCCCGAAGCGCTCGGGCTCGCCTTCGGCCTGCTCGGCACGCTGCTGGCGACCGGCGCGATGGCCTCGGCGCTGCGCCCGTACTCCATTCCGCAGGACAGCGCCAAGAGCGTGGCACCGGGGCAGGGTTCGCTCGCGTGGATGAGCCTCTTCGGCGGCATGGTCATGGGCACCCTGCTGTGCGCGCCGCTGCTGGGCCTGACGATCTGGCTGCACATGAGCGGGATGCACAGCCTGCTGTGGGTGCTGCTGCCGCTGGGCGTGGTGTACGGCGCGGCGATCGCGGAGACCGGTCTGCGACTGGCCGCGCCGCGGACGGCGGGGCGGCTGCCGGAGATCCTGGCGGCGGTGAGCAAGGGCTGAGTGCCCCTGCGCACGAGCAGAACGAGCGGCGCGGAAGCGGGACTGGTCAGGTCCCGCTCCCGCGCCGTTTCCCCCTCTTGTCCCTCACTCCTTGACGGAACGTATCTGCGCGTCTTCGCGCGTCTTCGGCGGCTAGTCCAGGTACTTGCTGTAGACCCAGCCCCGGGTCCCGGGCTTGATGCCCGAGGTGGTCCGCTTGAGGATCTTCCCGTAGGACCAGCTCTTCATGAATCCGCCCAGACCGCCGGTGCGGCAGAAGTACCGGAAGGAGTCTCCCCGGTACAGCGTCCCTTTCGCGCGGTACCTGCTTCCCGGTCCGGAACGGAATCTGGCACCACTCGTGACGACCTTGAAATTGACGTCCGGCGAATTGAACCGGCACGCCGAGGAACCCACGGCGGATGCCGTGGGTGCCATCGCGATCGAGCCGCCCAGCATGAGCGCCGCCGAGAGCACGACCATCGAGGCTTGATGTTTAAGTTTCACGCGATCTCCCCCCGAGATCAGTGATTTCCCTAGTTCTTGTGCTAATGCGCGATGGCGCGTTGCTGAGCGTAGCAGCAGCCAATCCGCAAGCGCCGTACTGGGAGACGCCGTTGACGCCACGAAGGTTGAATTCCGGATGGGAATGCTTTCGTCCGTACCGCGGCCAGGGCCCGGATCCGGCCACCCACCGCCCGCCGTGGCGGCGTCCACCACCCCCGCACCCCGCCCTCCTCCATCGCCGCGCTACTTCCACACACTCGCACTCAGGCCGTCACAGTACGCACACAGTTGACGACCCGGATTCGGAATTCGAGCCCCTAGGATCATCGATCGAAGAAGGATCACGCTGGGGAGATCGACTTGCTGAACAAGACAACGTGGCTGCGCATCGCTACGCCCGTTGCCGTACTGGCCCTGGCTCTCACCGCCTGCGGATCTCCTGGGAAAAAGAGCCATACGTCCACGTCCCATAAGAACAAGCCGCATTCCCGCTTCAGCGCACACAAGAACGGCGAGCGCGGTGCGAGTGCGGCGGCGAAGGCCGTGCTGAAACCCGGGCAGTCCGCGTCACGGGCATTCAAAGAGGACACCGGCGTCAAGCCGTATTACTCGATCACCGCGCGGCGCGTCGACGTCGGAACCGCCGCCGATGCCACGTCCCTGGTCTCCGACCCGAAGGACGCCCGGGGCAAGGTCCCCGCGACCGGCTATGTGACGTACCGGCATATGGCCGGTGACGTCGTGAAGGAATGGCCGCGGGTCGGCGACTACGCGGATGTGTACGCGGACGGGCAGCGCGGCGCGAAGGTCATCGGCGGTGACGCGCCGAAGGGCTGCACCGACTCGGACGACATCAAGAACTGGAAGGACGGCCAGAGCTACACCCTCTGCAACACCTTCCTCATCCCCGCGGACACGAAGCGGCTGGAGATCGCCTGGACCGAGATCGGCGGCAAGCCGTTCGTCTGGAAGTTCCCCGCGCGCCGCTGATCCGCCGAATTGCTCCGGACTACTGCCGCACTCCTCCGGACTACACCGGTCCGGGCTGCGCGGGGAGGGCCGCCGCGAGGAACGGCTCCACCGCGCGGCGCCAGCCGTCCGGCCGGTCGTAGTGGACCAGGTGGCCCGCGTCGGCCACCTCCGCGTACTCGCCGCGGGGGAGGACGCGGACCATCTCCTGGGCCTCGGCGCGGCCCAACTCGCCGTCCAGGCCGCGGACGACCAGGGTCGGGCACTCCACCAGGGCCAACTCCTCCCAGTGCGCGTCATGCGCCCAGGCCGCACGGGCCTTCAGCATCTGGCGGCGGGAGAAGACGGGGCGCCAGCCGTCCGAACGCTCGGCCATGACCTCGGCGAAGAAGTCCCCCCGGGCGGGGTTCGGGCGCTCCAGCAGCGGATCGTCCTCGCCGAACCACTTGCGGACGTCCGCCAGGGTCGCGAACGGCACCGGCCAGGACCGGAACCAGTCGCTCCATTCGCGCTGGGAGGCACCGCCGAGCGCCGAGGCCCGCATGTCGCAGATGACGAGGGCACGGACCACATCGGGGCGGCGGGCGGCCAGCTGCCAGGCCGTCAGGGCGCCCATGGAGTGGCCGATGAGGGCGACCGGGCCCAGCCCGAGCTGCTCGATGGCCGCCTCGGCGTCGTCCACGTACGTACCGCGGTCGAACGGCCCTTCGGCAGGCTTCTCGCTGCGGCCGTGGCCGCGCTGGTCGAGGGCGACGGCCCGGTGCCGGGTGGCGAGCCAGCGGGCGGTCTCCGCCCAGTGCGCGGCGCGGCCCATCAGCCCGTGGAGCAGCAGCACCCCGGGGCCGCCGCGCGCCCCCGCGCGGCCTCCGGCCTTGGGCGGGTCCGTGAACTCCCAGGCCGCGAGCCGCACACCGCCGGCTCCGGTCACGTCGATGCGTCGCACCATGTCGTCTGGCACCTCCATCCCTCTCCCGGGCAACCCCCACCACCCCACAGTATCGAACTCATATTCGAACGCACCGCAAGTGCCGGGCAACACCCCTCATTCGAGTGACCGCCCTCAAGGATTGGTCGCCTCCGCCGAGGGGAGACAGCTAGCGGGAGGCGGACTACTCGGGGAAGGAAGTCCGCGGGGGATGACCCTGGGAGCTCGGGGCTCCGGGTCGCTACGGCCCCGGGTCGTAACGGCCGCGTTCGCGCGGCCCGCACGATCCGGGGCCCTTCGGGGGGACATGGGGAAGCAGGGCCCCGGCGCCTCATGGCACCGGGGCCCTCGCGTTCGAACGCCCGCTCGGCATCGCTGCCGCCCGCCGGGCCCATAGGAGCCCCCTCCCCTGACCGCGAGCACGCTTGTGCATATGCGTCAGCGACAGGGTTGCACGGGTCGCCCCCGCCCGCTCGATTTCCCCGAACTCCGGTCCAGACAAAAACCGTCACCGCAGGTGGCGCACGCTGAGCGGGCCGACGCCGTCGCCCCGCTCAGCGTGTCCCGCCGACGGCGCGGGCGCGCGCGGCGCGGGGCGGCTCATGCCGGGGGCGTCTGCGCCCGGCATGAGCCCGGACGTCAGCGACCGCGCGCAGGCGGGTTGGGCTCAGGCCCTGTCCGGCAGGACCTAGCGCTTGGCCACGAAGACGTGGGAGGCGATGTCCGCCTCCAGTTCGGCCGCTTCGCCGCTGCTGCCCACCAGGACGCCGCCCGGGGACTCCGTCACGCTCACGACCGAGCCCGGCTGGACCCCGGCCCTGCGCAGCGTGTACATCAGCTGGGCGTCCATCTGGATCGGCTCGCCGATGCGGCGCACGACCACCGTCTTGCCCTCGGTGCCGGGCGCCAGCTCGCGCAGGCTCACCATGCTGTCGTCGAGGAACGGGTCGGCCTCGCCCTTCTCGCCCAGCTCGTCCAGCCCCGGGATCGGGTTGCCGTACGGCGACTCGGTGGGGTGGCGCAGCAGCTCGAGCACCCGGCGCTCCACCGCCTCGCTCATCACGTGCTCCCAGCGGCACGCCTCCGCGTGGACCTGCTCCCACTCCAGGCCGATCACATCGACGAGCAGGCATTCGGCGAGCCGGTGCTTGCGCATCACGCGCGTGGCCAGCCGACGGCCCTCCTCCGTCAGCTCCAGGTGACGGTCGCCCGCGACCGTCACCAGTCCGTCGCGCTCCATGCGCGCGACGGTCTGGCTGACGGTGGGGCCGCTCTGATCGAGCCGCTCCGCGATCCGGGCGCGCATGGGGACCACGCCCTCCTCCTCGAGTTCGAGGATGGTGCGGAGATACATCTCCGTGGTGTCGATCAGTCCGGACATGCGTGCCCCTTGATGTGTCGTGCGGTGGCCCTGAACCCAATTCTGACGCATCCCACCGACAAGAGAGCCGGATCGGCCACTGCCGTAGCGCTGGGCGGAGGTGGTATTGACAGCTTCATGATCCACAACGCAACGTGATCCGCGCCACGGGGATGTGGACCCAAGTTAACACCGACACGAAGGGCCTCGGCGATGAGCCAGAGCAAGCCGGCAGGGCGCTTTATCGACGCCGCGATCGGGCTGCTGCACAGGGTGCGGGACGAGGAGGCCGACCGCATCGCCGCGGCGGGCGGCCTGATCGCGGACGCGGTCACCGGCGGCGGCCGGATCTTCGTCTTCGGCGCGGGCCACTCCTCCCTGCCCGCCCAGGACGTCGTCTATCGCGCGGGCGGGCTGGCCCTGATGAACCTGCTCCCGGTGCCGGGGGTGGTCGGCGTGGACATCGTGCCCGCGACCCTGGGCAGCGCGCTGGAGGGGGTCGAGGGGCTGGCCACGGCCGTCCTGGAGACCGGGCCGCTGCGCACCGGCGATCTGCTGTTCATCATCTCGCTGTCCGGCCGGAACACGCTGCCGGTGGAGATGGCGACGGGCGCGCGGGAGCGCGGGGCGACGGTGATCGGTGTGACGTCCGTGGCGTACGCGACGGCGACCACACCCCGTAACGCCTCGGGGACCTTCCTCAAGGACCACTGCGATCTGGTCCTCGACAGCAAGATCGCGGTCGGCGACGCGGAGCTGACGGCGGAGGGCGTCGGGGCACCGTTCGCCCCCGCGTCGACCGTGGTGACGAGCGCGCTGATGCAGGCCGTGGTGGCGGCGGGGGTGGAGGAGCTGGTGGCCCGCGGTGTACGGCCGCCCCTGCTGCGGTCGGGCAACGTGGACGGCGGCCACGAATGGAACAGCCAGGTGATGACGGAGTACGGGGCCCGGATCTTCTACCGGCGGTAGAAGATCCGGGCCGGCCCTAGCGGGCCAGGTCCACCGCGGCCGCGACCCGGGCCGCCACGTCCTCCGCGTACGCCGTGTCCTGGCGGTCGAAGGGGCGGCGGGCCGGGCCGCGGAGGAACGTCAGGACGCCCAGGGTGCGGCCGCGGCTGCGCAGCACCGCGCACAGGGCGTGCACCGAGCCCTCCGGCCACTTGCGGGCCGCCGCCCACCGCGCCGCCGCCTTCTCGTCCGTACGCGTCGCACTCGCCCGCACCGAACCGCTGCGCTCGGCGGCCTGGAGCGCCGGGTGGCCCTCCAGGTAGGCCACCGGGATGCCGCCCGGGGCGATCGGGGAGCACGGACCCGCGGTGCCGCACGGCGTGGCCGCCGCCCGGAAGAGCCGGATCGGCTCCGGAGCGGCGGACGACAGCGCGTCCGGCGGCGCCGACTCCGTACGGCGCTCCACGACCAAGTCGATCAGGGCGTGGTCGGCGAAGCCCGCGAGCGCGAAGTCCAGGTGGACCGCGGCCGCCTCCATCGGGTCCTCGCACTCGGCCGCCGCCCGTGCCGCCCGGTGCAGTTGATTGCCGCGGAAGCGGAGCCGCGCGCTCTCCTGCTCGTGCTCCTTCGCCTCCGTCACGTCCTGGAAGATCCAGGCCACCCCGAGCGGCACCGGCTCCTCGGTGAGCGGCGAGGCCAGCCGCAGGAAACCGCTGCGCCAGCAGCGGCGCGCCGGGGGCCCGTCGTCCGGGGCCTCGTCGGCCGCCTCGCGCAGCGTCACCCACAGTTCGGTGGGCGCCGGGGGCGCGCCCTCGGCGAGGACGTGCTGGAGCGCGTTCTCGGCCTCGTCCACGCCCTGGTCGAGGAACTCGCCCAGCGGCCGCCCGAGCGCGGCGGTGCGGCCGGTGCGCAGGGCGCCCGCCGCGTTGCCGTTGAGGACCGCCACCCGAAGGTCGGCGTCGACGAGGACGACGCTCCAGGACGCGTCCGCCAGCAGCGCTTCGCTCAGCGCGATCGACCGCTCCAGGTCCAGCTGCGCGTGCACCTCGCTGAACGCGCAGTACACCCCGGCCGGGCTGCCGTCCGCGCCCGGCACGGCGGACGACTGGGTGCGGACCAGGACCCGGCCGCCGTTTTTGGTCAGCAGTGCGAACTCGTGCACCCGGCGCCCGGTGGCGTCCAGGGCCTCCATCAGCCGCGCCTCGACGTCCCGCGCGTCCTCCGCACGGGTCGCCCAGCCCGCCAGCCCCTTGCGCCCCACGGCCTCGGCCGCCGGCCAGCCGAGGATGCGCTCGGCCTCGCGGTTCCAGTGGGTGACGGTGCCGTCGGCGTCGAACGCGCACAGCGCGGCGTCCATGCCGTCGAGGAGCGCGGCGAGCAGATCGGAGTCGTCCCGGCCGGGGCCGGCCGCGGGCACGGGCACGGCCGCCGACTGCGCCGGGACGGGACGTGCGGGACGCGCGGGTTCGGAGCGCTGCGGAGCGGTCACCGGACACCCCCTGCGGGACGTGGTGGACGTGGCTGCCTGTGGTGGTGCACGTCGGAACATTGAACTCGAACGTGACGCGCGCCACACCGGATTCCGCGAAATCGTTGCCTCTCGGAAATTTGCTTGTGTGCGGCGCGAGGGCGTTCCTAAGGTGTGGAGCACACGAGAAGGGAGGTGGTTCGGCAGATGTATCAAATCCGGACGCGTGAGGTGACTGCGGGCTAGCAGTCCGTCGTCGCGCTCAGCGCATTCGCCGGACTCGCGTACGAAAGATGTGCGCAGCCGGCCAATCCCACGCAGTCACCCGGCCCGCGGGTCGCCGGTACGTCCGACCGGCCCCCAGGCGCCCTCACCGGCGCCAGGGGACAGACCCGCGGGTCGTCTGCGTCTCCGGCTGTGTGCCGAGGCCCCGAGTGCTGTGCGCTCCCCGCGCCGGGACCGGGCTCGTCGAGCGGCTGGCCAAGCAGGGCCTGGAGGCTGTGCGCTCCCCGCACCGGGACCGGGCGCCGAGGGGCCGCCGGACGTACCACACGCCTCACGGCGACAGGCGCTCGATCCGCCAGCCCTCCTCGCCCGGCGTCCGCACGTACCGCAGCCGGTCGTGCAGCCGGTTCTCGCGGCCCTGCCAGAACTCCACCGCCTCCGGCACCACCCGGAACCCGCCCCACTCCGGCGGCACCGGCACCTGCTCCCCCGGCGGATAGCGGTCCGCCAGCTCCGCGTACGCCCGGTCCAGCTCCTCCCGCGCGCCGACCACCGAGGACTGCGCGCTGGCCCACGCGCCCAGCTGCGAGCCGTGCGGGCGGGTCCGGAAGTACGCGGCGGTCTCGTCCCGCCCGGTGCGGTGCGCGACGCCCGTCACGATCACCTGGCGGGCGATGGGATGCCAGGGGAAGAGCAGCGAGACCTGGGGGTTCTCGGCCAGTTCGCGGCCCTTCCGCGACCCGTAGTTGGTGTAGAAGACGAAGCCGCGCTCGTCGAAGCTCTTCATCAGGACCGTACGGGAGCTGGGGCGCCCGGCCGCGTCCGCCGTGGCGACGACCATCGCGTTCGGCTCGTAGAGCCCGCTGCCCACCGCCTCCTCGAACCACCGCGTGAACTGCTGGAACGGGGTGCTCCCGAGGGCCGCCTCGTCAACGCCCACCGCGCGGTAGTGCTCGCGCATGGCGGCCGGGTCGTACGTACGCGCGGAGTAAGCCGAGGGGGAAGCCGGGGGCTCCGGGTCAACGTGAGGCACGCGCATATCTTGCAACATCATCGGTCCACCGCACGGGTTACCACGAAAGAGCGATGCTCCCTCTCCCCCGCGTCGGGGGTCCGTAACCCTCCCCCGCCGCGCAAGGGGTGTGCCACTTCTCACGCGCTCCCGTGACTGGCGCGTCCCCCGTGCCGTGGCCGAACATGCGCCTGTCAGCGCGGTGCCCCGGCACCGGTTTTCGCCCCGCTGGGTGACCACCGCGCGCACGGGGCACACCACCGGGTATCCGGTACGGACCGCGAGCCGTCGGCCGCGGAGCCGTCCCGGGCCGAACGACCCCCGATGACACCGTTCTCCGCCCCTCTGACGTTTCATCCGCACCAGCCCGTAAATTCCGCACCGCCCCGCACCTTCCGCAACAGCCCGCACCAGCCGCACCAGCCGTTCGTCCACCCGTCGCCCACACATGAGGAGCCGCCCGATGTCCGACTTCGTACCCGGACTCGAGGGAGTCGTCGCGTTCGAGACGGAGATCGCCGAACCCGACAAGGAGGGCGGCGCGCTCCGCTACCGCGGCGTCGACATCGAGGACCTGGTGGGCCATGTGTCCTTCGGTAACGTCTGGGGCCTGCTGGTCGACGGCGCCTTCAACCCCGGGCTGCCCGCCGCCGAGCCCTTCCCCATCCCGGTGCACTCCGGCGACGTCCGGGTCGACGTGCAGTCCGCGCTGGCCATGCTCGCGCCCGTCTGGGGCCTCAAACCGCTCCTCGACATCGACGAGGCCCAGGCCCGCGACGACCTCGCCCGCGCGGCCGTCATGGCGCTGTCGTACGTCGCCCAGTCGGCGCGCGGCCAGAGCCGCCCGATGGTGCCGCAGCGGGAGATCGACAAGGCCGAGACCATCGTCGAGCGCTTCATGCGCCGCTGGCGGGGCGAGCCCGACCCCAAGCACGTCGCCGCCGTCGACGCGTACTGGACCTCCGCCGCCGAACACGGCATGAACGCCTCCACCTTCACCGCCCGCGTCATCGCCTCCACCGGCGCCGACGTCGCCGCCGCGCTCTCCGGCGCGGTCGGGGCCATGTCCGGACCGCTGCACGGGGGCGCGCCCTCGCGGGTGCTGGGCATGATCGAGGAGATCGAGCGCACCGGCGACGCCACCGCGTACGTCAAGAAGGCGCTCGACCGGGGCGAGCGGCTGATGGGCTTCGGGCACCGGGTCTACCGCGCCGAGGACCCGCGGGCGCGGGTGCTGCGGCGCACCGCCAAGGAGCTGGGGGCGCCGCGCTACGAGGTCGCGGAGGCGCTGGAGCGGGCCGCCCTGGAGGAGCTGCACAACCGGCGGCCGGACCGGGTGCTGGCCACCAACGTCGAGTTCTGGGCGGCGATCACGCTGGACTTCGCGGAGGTCCCCGCGCCCATGTTCACGTCGATGTTCACGTGCGCGCGGACCGCCGGGTGGAGCGCGCACATCCTGGAGCAGAAGCGGACGGGCCGTCTCGTCCGCCCCTCGGCGCGGTACGTCGGTCCGGGCACCCGCGGCCCGCAGGAGATCGACGGGTACGGGGACATCTCGCGGTAGCGGGTCAGGGCCGGGGCCGAGCGAGCCGGGGGCACTCCCCGCCCCGGCCCCCTACCCGCCGTCCGCGCCCAGCGCCTCGTCCAGGATCCGCGCCCACTGCGCCACCACCCGCTCCCGGCGTGCGCTGTCGTCCGTCAGCAGATTGGCCAGGCCCAGGCCGCGGGCCATGTCGAGCAGCCCCTGCACCGCCTCCCGCACCCCCGGGGCCGTCTCGTCGGCGCCCAGCAGCTCCACCGCCATGCGGTGCGTCTCGCGGCCGATGCGGGACTCCAGGACGGTCACCCGGGCGCCCAGCTGGGGTTCGTACGACGCCGCGACCCACAGCTGGAGCGCGGCCCGGAACAGCGGGCCGGTGTACAGGTCGACCAGCTCGGTGACGACCGCGTGGGTGCGGGCCGTGCCCTCACCCGCGGGGGCGAGGGCACGCAGCTCCGCCGAACGCTGGTCCGCGACGTGCTCGACCGCGGCGGTGAACAGGTCCTCCCGGGTCGGGAAGTGGTGCTGGGCCGCGCCCCGGGACACCCCGGCCCGCTCCGCGACCACCGACACCGTCGACCCCGCCCAGCCGTGCTCGGCCAGGCATGCCACGGCGGCCTCCAGCAGCCGCTGCCGGGTCGCGCGGCTGCGGTCCTGCTTGGGGTCGCGCGGAGGCGTACGCGTACCAGGGCTCACTTCCCGGCCCCCGTCACCCACGCCGGATCCCGCCGCTCCCGGAACGCCGTCATCCCCTCCCGCGCCTCCGCCGACGCGAACAGCCGCGCCGACAGCTCCGCGAGCCCCTCCCCGTCCCGGTCGAACGCCCGCCGCACCTCGGCCGTCACCAGCCGCTTGGACTCCGCCAGGCCCTGCGGGGAGCCGCGGCGCAGACCGTCCAGTACGGGCGCGAGCACCCCGTCCGCGTCACCCTCCGGGTCCGCCACCGTCACCAGGCCGATCCGGGCCGCCTCGGCGGCGTCGAACCGTTCCCCCGTGAGGTAGTAGCGGGCCGCCGCGCGGGCGTCCAGGCGGGGCAGCAGCGGCATCGATATGACGGCCGGGGCCAGCCCGAGCCGCGCCTCGGTGAACGCGAAGCTCGCGCCCCGCCCCGCCGCCGAGATGTCGCACGCCCCGAGCAGCCCCAGACCACCGGCCCGCACATGCCCGGTGACCCGCGCGACCACCGGCTTGGGCAGCTCCACGAGGGCGCGCAACAGCGCGACCAGCCCCTGCGCGCCCGACACGGCCGGGGGTTCGCGCAGATCCGCGCCCGCGCAGAACGTGTTGCCGGTGTGCGTGAGCAGCACCGCCCGGACCTCCGGGTCCGCCTCGGCCGCCGCCAGCCCGGCCCGCAGCTCGGCGACCAGGCGTGCGGAGAGCGCGTTGCGGTTGTGCGGCGAGTCGAGCGTGAGCGTCCTGATGCCGTGGTCGTCGGACGAGCGCACCAAGGCCGCGTCGCCGTGGGTGTCGGTCATGGGGTGGTCGAACTCCTCTCCCTGGCGCGCAGTTCGCGGCGCAGGATCTTCCCGGCGGCCGAGCGCGGCACGCTCTCCGTGAACTCCACGCGGCGGACCTTCTTGTACGGGGCCACCTGCCCGGCAACGTACGCGATCAGCTCGTCCTCCGAGATCCGGGCACCGGGCACGCGCACCACGTACGCCTTAGGGATCTCGTTGCCGTCCCCGTCCGTCACGCCGATCACGGCGGCGTCGGCGACGGCCTCGTGCGCGATCAGCACGGCCTCCAGATCGGCCGGGGCGACCTGGTAGCCCTTGTACTTGATCAGCTCCTTCAGCCGGTCCACCACGAACAGCCAGCCGTCCGCGTCCACATGGCCGATGTCGCCCGTGTGCAGCCAGCCGTCCGCGTCGACCATGGCCGCCGTGTCGTCGGGCCGCCCCAGGTAGCCCTTCATCACCTGCGGGCCCCGGATCAGGATCTCCCCGTCCTCGCCCGGCCCCACATCCCGGCCCGCTTCCCGGCCGCCGTCCATCCCCACGATGCGCATCTCGGTACTCGGCAGCAGCTTCCCCACCGTCCCCGGCGGAACGCCCTCCGCCGCCCGGGGCACCAGATGGCAGCCCGGGGACAGCTCCGTCATCCCGAACGCCTGGAGCAGCGGCGGCACGCCCAGCCGCCGCGCGCACGCCTCGGCCAGCCGCGCGTCCAGCGGCGCCGCCGCGCTCAGCACGTACCGCACCGACGACAGGTCGTGCTCCGCCACCGCCGGATGCTTGGCGAGCGCGAGCACGATCGGCGGCGCCACGTACAGCGCCTGCGCCTCGTACCGCTCGATCGCCGTCAGGAACTGGTCCAGGTCGAAGCGCGGCAGCACGATCACCGTGCTCCCGGCCCGCAGCGGGGCGTTCATCAGCGCCGTCAGGCCGTACACGTGGAAGAACGGCAGCACCGCGAGCACCCGCTCCCCCGGCCGCGTCGGCACCAGCGCCTCCACCTGCGCCAGGTTGGTCGCCACGCTGCGGTGCGTCAGCATCACGCCCTTCGGGCTGCCCGTCGTCCCCGACGAGTACGGCAGCACCGCCACGTCCTCCGCCGGGTCGATGTCCACCACCGGCTCCGGCGTCCAGCCCGCCGACATGTCCCGCAGCGAACGGTGCCCGCTCGCCTCGTCGCACACGAAGATCTCCCGCACGCCGCCCGCCTGCTCCGCAGCCTGCCGCGCCACCCCCAGCAGCGGCGACACGGTCACGATCCAGGCCGCCGCCGCGTCCCGCAGCTGCTGGGCGAACTCCTCCGCCGTCGACAGGGGATGCACCGTGGTGACCGCCGCGCCCGTGCGCGTCACCCCGTAGAACGCCATCGGATACATCAGCGAGTTGGGGCTGTGCAGCGCCACCACCTCCCCCTTGTGCACCCCCGCCGCCGCCAGCTCCGCGGCGATCCGGCGCGAGGCGTGGTCCAGCGCCGCGTAGCCGACGCTCTCCCCCGTCACCCCGTCGATCAGCGCCGTACGGTCCCCGAACTCCTTCGCCGCGCGGCCCAGCACCGCGTCGTGAATGGGCAGATCGACGGGCGGGACATCGGGAAACTCGCTGCGCAGCGCCATGGCCGCTCCCCTCGGGTCACTGTGCCTGCCAGGTGCCTTCCCGTCCGTTCTGCCCCGCTCGTCGCGCCGGTACGACCGTCAGTACGACTTCGGCAGCCCCAGCGTCTGATGCGAGACAAAGTTGAGGATCATCTCCCGGCTGACCGGTGCGATCCGCGCCACCCGCGCCGCCGTGATCAGCTTCGCCAGCCCGTACTCCTCCGTCAGGCCGTTCCCGCCGAGCGTGTGCACCGCCTGGTCCACCGCCTTCACGGCTGCCTCCCCGGCCGCGTACTTCGCCATGTTGGCCGCCTCCCCCGCGGCCGCGTCCTCCCCCGCGTCGTACAGATACGCCGCCTTCGCCATCATCAGCCGGGCCAGCTCCACCTCGATGTGCGCCTGGGCGAGCGGGTGCGCGATCGCCTGGTGCGCGCCGATCGGCTCCTTCCACACCTGGCGGGTGCGCGCGTAGTCCACCGCCTTCGCCAGCGCGTGACGGCCCATCCCGAGGGCGAACGCCGCCGTCATGATCCGCTCCGGGTTGAGCCCCGCGAAGAGCTGCGCAAGACCCGCGTCCTCGTCCCCCACCAGCGCGTCCGCCGGGAGTCGTACGTCGTCCATGACGACCTCGAACTGCTTCTCGTTCGCGGCCACTTCCATGGGGATGTGGTGGTACGAGAAGCCGGGGGTGCCGCCCGGGACGATGAACAGGCAGGGCTTGAGCTTCCCTGTACGCGCGTCCTCCGTGCGGCCCACGATCAGGGTCGCGTCGGCGATGTCCACGCCGGAGATGAAGACCTTGCGGCCGGTGAGCACCCAATCGGCGCCCTTGTCGGTGCCGTCGCGGCGAGCGGTGGTGGTGATGCGGTGCGAGTTCGATCCGGCGTCCGGCTCCGTGATGCCGAACGCCATCGTCACGCTGCCGTCCGCCAGCCCCGGCAGCCAGCGGGACTTCTGCGCGTCCGTGCCGTACCGGGCGATCACCGTGCCGCAGATCGCGGGCGACACGACGAGCATCAGCAGCGGACAGCCCGCCGCGCCCAGCTCTTCGAGCACGATGGACAGCTCGGCTATGCCGCCCCCTCCGCCGCCGTACGCCTCGGGGAGGTTGACGCCGAGGTAGCCGAGCTTGCCCGCCTTGGCCCAGAGGTCGCGGGTGGCGGTGTCGAGGTTGTCCCTGCCGAAGGACGCGACCGCGCTGCGGAGGTCGGCCTGCTCCGGGGTGTCGATGGGCGTGTGCGCCCGGGCCTGGCTCATGTGCGGCTCCGTCCGTCGTCCTGGGTGGCTGCCTGGTGTGGGGTGGCTGCCTCGGCTGTGGTGGCTGCTCCGTCGTGGGCGGCTGCTTCGTCGTGGGCGGCTGCTTCGTGGTGGGCCGTGACGACCGCGAGCAGCGCGCCGACCTCGACCTGACGGCCCTCGGCGGCGTGCAGCGCGGTGAGCACCCCGGCGGTGGGGGCCGTGACGCGGTGCTCCATCTTCATCGCCTCCAGCCACAGCAGCGGCTGGCCCGCCTCCACGGGGTCGCCCACGGCGACGTCGGCGATCCGCACCACCGTGCCGGGCATGGGGGCCAGCAGGGAGCCCGGCGCGGTGCGGGCGGTGGGGTCGGGGAAGCGGGACAGGGGGGTGAGGGTGTGCGACCCGAGGGGCGCGTCGATGTATATGCGGTCGTCGTGACGTGAAACGTCGAACTTCCGCCTGATGCCGTCGACTTCGAGGACGACATGGTGCGGGGCCGCCCGGAGCAGCCGGAGGTCCGGGAAGTCCTCCGTGACGAGGCCGTCGCGGGTGAGCCGGTAGCGGACCTCGTGCTCGGTGCCGTCCGCTGCGCGGTACGTCTTGGTCTGCGGCTGGGACGGTACGTTCCGCCAGCCCCCGAGCCGCCCCGCCACCGTCGCGGGCCGATCCGATGCGTCGGCCAGCGCGGCGGCGAGGGCGGCCAGCGCCAGGCCCTCCCCGTTGTCCTCGGTGAGTGCGTCGAGGTGGCGTTCGAGGAAGCCGGTGTCCATGCGCCCGGCCTCGAACTCCGGGTGCCGCAGGGCTCGTACCAGCAGGTCGCGGTTGGTGACCGGGCCGTGGATCCGGGCGTGCTCCAGCCCGTGGGCCAGCCGCCGCAGCGCCTCGGCGCGGGTGGGCGCCCAGGCGATGACCTTGGCCAACAGGGGGTCGTAGTGGACGCCGATCACGTCCCCGTCCGCGATCCCGGAGTCGACGCGCAGCCCGGCGAGATCCAGCCGGTGCATCACGCCCGCCTGCGGCTGCCACCCCCGCCCCGGGTCCTCCGCGTACAGCCGTGCCTCGACCGCGTGGCCGCGCGGGGACGGGGGCTCGGGGTCCAGGGGTCGGCCCTCGGCCACCCGTAGTTGGAGGGCCACCAGGTCCAGCCCGTACACCTCCTCCGTCACCGGGTGCTCGACCTGGAGGCGCGTGTTCATCTCCAGGAAGTACGCCCGGCCCGCCGACGAGACCAGGAACTCGACGGTGCCCGCGCCCTCGTATCCGATGGCCCGGGCCGCGTTCACGGCCGACTCCTCCAGCAGGCCGCGCAGTTCGTCGCCGAGGCCCGGCGCCGGGGCCTCTTCGATGACCTTCTGGTGGCGGCGCTGGAGCGAGCAGTCGCGGGTGCCGAGGGACCACACGGCGCCGTGGGTGTCGGCCAGCACCTGGACCTCGACGTGGCGGGCGCCCTCGACGTACGGCTCGACGAACACCTCGCCGTCCCCGAAGGCGGACGCCGCCTCCGCGCGGGCGGAGGTCAGCTCGGCGGCGAGCGCGGCCGTGTCGCGGACGACGCGCATGCCGCGGCCGCCGCCGCCCGCCGCGGCCTTGATGAGGACGGGCAGGTCGTCGGCGGCGACCCGGTCCGGGTCGAGGGAGTCGAGGAGGGGGACGCCCGCGTCGCGCAGGAGCCGTTTGGCGCGGGTCTTGGAGGCCATGGCCTGCATCGCCGCGGGCGGCGGCCCGACCCACAGCAGCCCCGCGTCGCGCACGGCCTGGGCGAAGGCGGCGTCCTCGGAGAGGAAGCCGTAGCCGGGGTGGACGGCGTCGGCGCCCGCCGCCAGGGCGGCCTTGGTCAGCAGGTCGCCGCGGAGGTACGTGTCGGCGGGGGCGTCGCCCGGCAGCCGTACGGCGGTATCGGCCTCCCGGACGTGCGGGGAGTCGGCGTCCGCGTCGGAGTGGACGGCGACGGTGGCGATGCCGAGTTCGCGGCAGCTGCGGATGACGCGGCGGGCGATCTCGCCGCGGTTGGCGATGAGGAGGGTTCGGATCACGGACATCACGGCGGGGTTTTTCCTCACATCCGGAAGACGCCGAAGCCACCGCGCGCCCCCTCGACGGGCGCGGTGTGGAGGGCGGAGAGACAGAGGCCGAGGACGGTGCGGGTGTCGCGCGGGTCGATGACGCCGTCGTCGTACAGCCGCCCGGAGAGGAAGTGCGGCAGCGACTCGGACTCGATCTGCTGCTCGACCATGGCGCGCAGGGCGGCGTCGCCGTCGTCGTCGTACGGCTGCCCCTTGGCGGCGGCGGACTGGCGGGCGACGATCGACAGCACCCCGGCGAGCTGCTGCGGGCCCATGACGGCGGACTTGGCGCTGGGCCAGGCGAAGAGGAAGCGCGGGTCGTACGCGCGGCCGCACATGCCGTAGTGGCCGGCGCCGTAGGAGGCGCCGATGAGGACGGAGAGGTGGGGGACGCGGGAGTTGGAGACCGCGTTGATCATCATGGCGCCGTGCTTGATGATCCCGCCCTGCTCGTAGGCGCGGCCGACCATGTAGCCGGTGGTGTTGTGGAGGAAGAGGAGGGGGATGTCGCGCTGGTTGGCGAGCTGGATGAACTGCGCGGCCTTCTGCGACTCCTCGCTGAACAGCACCCCCTGGGCGTTGGCCAGGATGCCCACGGGATAGCCGTGGAGGGTGGCCCAGCCGGTGGCGAGGCTCGCCCCGTACAGCGGCTTGAACTCGTCGAAGTCGGAGCCGTCGACGATGCGGGCGATGACCTCGCGGGGGTCGAAGGGCACCTTGAGGTCGCCCGGGACGATGCCGAGCAGCTCGTCGGCGTCGTACTTCGGCGGCTCGGCCGGGCCCGGGTCGGGGTGGGCCTTGCGCCAGTTGAGGCGGGCGACGACGCGGCGCGCCTGGTGGAGGGCGTCGGGCTCGTCGGTGGCGAAGTAGTCGGCGAGCCCGGAGGTGCGGGCGTGCATGTCGGCGCCGCCGAGGGATTCGTCGTCGCTCTCCTCGCCGGTGGCCATCTTGACCAGCGGCGGACCGCCCAGGAAGACCTTGGACCGCTCCTTGACCATGATCACGTGGTCGGACATGCCCGGGATGTACGCGCCTCCGGCCGTGGAGTTGCCGAAGACCACGGCGACGGTGGGGATTCCGTCGGCCGACAGCCGGGTGAGGTCCCGGAAGAGGGCGCCGCCCGGGATGAAGATCTCCTTCTGCGAGGGGAGATCGGCGCCGCCGGACTCGACGAGGCTGACGACGGGGAGGCGGTTGACGCGGGCGATCTCGTGGGCGCGCAGGATCTTCTTCAGCGTCCACGGATTGCTGGCACCGCCCCGCATGGTGGGGTCGTTGGCGCTGATCAGGCACTCGACGCCGGAGATCACGCCGATGCCGGTGACCACAGAGGCGCCGACCGGGTAGTCGCTGCCCCAGGCGGCGAGCGGGGACAGCTCCAGGAAGGGCGCATCGGGGTCCAGGAGGAGTTCGATGCGCTCCCGGACCAGCAGCTTCCCGCGCTTGCGGTGGCGCTCGACGTACTTCTCGCCGCCGCCCGCGAGCGCCTTGGCGTGTTCCGCCTCCAGTTCGGTCAGCTTGGCGAGCATCGCCTCGCGGTGGGCCGCGTAGTCGGCGCCTGCGGGGTCGAGCGCGGACGCGAGCACGGTCACAGCAGTACCTCCGGTATGTCGAGGTGGCGCGAGCGCAGCCATTCGCCGACGGCCTTGGCCTGCGGGTCGAAGCGGGCCTGCGCCGCGACGCCCTCGCCGAGCAGGCCGTCGACGGTGAAGTTGAGGGCGCGCAGATGCGGGAGTTGGTGGCGGGTGATCGGCAGATCGGCGGTCTCCGGGAGGAGTTCGCGCAACCGGTCGACGGTGAGGGTGTGGACCAGCCAGCGCCAGGCGTCATCGGTACGCACCCACACACCGACGTTCGCGCTCCCGCCCTTGTCGCCACTCCGCGCCCCGGCGACCGCGCCGAGCGGGGCGCGGCGGGTGGGGCCGTTGAGCGGGGGCGGCAGCGGGGGTTCGTCGGCGGGCGTGAGCCGGCGGGTGTGCGGGGCCGGGGGGATCGCGGTCCGGGTGCCGTCCGGCAGGACGGCGATGTGCGGAACGCTCTCGGCAGGGACGTACGCCGCCTCGAACACCCCGTACGGGGCGGCCTTGCCGGGCGGCGCGGTGACGTGAAAGCCGGGCAGGCTGGCGAGCGCCAGCTCCACGGCCGCGCCGCTGACCGCCCGCCCCACGGTGTCGGGGTCGCGGTCCCGGACGACGAGCCGCAGCAGCGCGCTCGCCTCCTCCTGCACGTCCGCGTCGGGGCGGTCGGTGCGGGCCAGCGTCCAGCGGACCTCGGCGGGGCGGCGCTTGGTGAGGGCCGCCTCCATCTGATCGCGTACGAGGGCGGCCTTGGCGTCGATGTCGAGGCCGGTGAGCACGAACACCACCTCGTTGCGGTGCCCGCCGAGCCGGGTCAGCCCGGCCTTCAGGGTCGGCGGCGGCGCCTCGCCCCGTACGCCGTCGATCCGCACCCGGTCGGGGCCGTCCTGGGTGAGCCGTACGGAGTCCAGGCGGGCCGTCACGTCCGGCCCGGGGTAGCGGGCGCCCGCCGTCTCGTACAGCAACTGGGCCGTCACGGTGCCGACGGTGACGGCACCGCCGGTGCCCGGGTGCTTGGTGATGACGGCCGACCCGTCCGGGTGGATCTCGGCGAGCGGGAAGCCGGGGCGGCGCAGGTCGTCGATCTCGGTGAAGAACGCGTAGTTCCCGCCGGTCGCCTGCGTCCCGCACTCCAGCACATGCCCGGCGACCACGGCCCCGGCCAGCGCGTCCCAGTCGTCCGCCGCCCACCCGAAGTGCGCGGCGGCGGGCCCGGTGACGAGCGCGGCGTCGGTGACCCGCCCCGTGACCACGACGTCCGCCCCGCCTCGTAGACACGCGGCGATTCCGCCACCCCCGAGATAGGCGTTGGCGCTGACCACCCCCGGCCCCCAGTCCCGCGCCCCCAGCAGATCGTCCCCCTCCACGTGCGCGACCCGGCACCCGATCCCGAGCCGCTCCGCGAGCCCCCGGATGGCGTCGGCCAACCCGGCCGGATTCAGCCCACCCGCGTTGGCGACGATCCGCACCCCCCGCTCGACGGCGAGCCCGAGGGTGTCCTCCAGCTGGCGGAGGAAGGTGGTGGCGTAGCCGCGGGCGGGGTCCTTGGCCCGGTCCCGCCCGAGGATCAGCATGGTCAACTCGGCGAGATAGTCCCCGGTCAGCACGTCGAGCGGCCCATCGGTGAGCATCTCGCGCAGGGCGTCGAAGCGGTCCCCGTAGAAGCCGGAGGCATTGCCGATGCGGAGGGGTTCCGTCGTGGTCACGCCGCACCCCCGCCCGGCCGCCGCCCACGCCCCGGGGGTCCGGCGAAGGCCTGGGCGATGTCCAGCCAGTGGTCCGCGTCGGGGCCCTCGGCCCGTACGGCCAGGTCGTCGCGGTGGGCGCGCTGCGTGACCAGCAGGCAGAAGTCGAGCGCGGGGCCCGTGACGCGCTGGGACGCATCCTCGGGGCCGTACGTCCACACCTCACCACCCGGCGCGGTGAGTTCGACGCGGAACTCCTCGGCGGGCGGCTCCAGGCCGCGCGCGGCGTAGGCGTAGCCCCGGGCCCGTACGCCGATACGCGCCACGTGCCGCAGCCGGGCGGTGGGGATGCGGCGCACGCCCAGCGCGTCGGCCACGTCCTGGCCGTGCGCCCAGGTCTCCATCAGCCGCGCCGTCACCATCGACATGACGCTCATCGGCGGCCCGTACCACGGCAACCGGGCGCCGGGCGGCTGCGCGGCGAGCACCCGCGCCAGCCGCTCCCGCCCCTCCCGCCACCGCTCCAGCAGCGCGGCGGGCGGCTCG
>NZ_RIBZ01000860.1:0-24638 GCF_003721215.1 Streptomyces botrytidirepellens | reverse complement strand
GGTCAGCGCGGTGGCGGTTCCGGCCGCCGCGGCGGCCGGGCCGACCCCGGCGGCCAGCACATCGACGGTGAGCGGCGGCCCGTCGGGGCCGCCCGTCCGCAGCCGGTGCAGCACCCTGCCGGGCACGGCGACTTCGGCGGCGTCGGCCGCACCGCATCCGCGGACGACGGCGTCCCGTTCCGCGGGCACGGCGGTGACGATCAGTACGCGCATCAGCGCCTCCCGGCTGTCGTGCCGCGGACCGAGTGCACGGGGCGTGAGGTCAGCTGTCCCGTTCCAGCTTGAAGCGCCAGATGCCCTTCACGCCCTGGGTGCCGTCGCCGAGCTGGGCGACGGTGACGGTGACGCTCTTGGACATGGTGGTCTGCCCGGTCTGCGGGTTCTGCTGCGCGAAGAGCGTGTCGCTGTCGAAGCTGCGGTACGTCTCCTTGCTGGGCTCGGCCATGACCGGGTTGTTGGCGATCAGGCCCCAGTTGGATTCGGCGATCTCCGGGTCCACTCCGATCCGCACCTTGTCACCGGCGCCCACCTTGATGGTGTCGGCGGGCTTGGCGGCCAGGCACTTCTTGAACGTGCCCGAGCCGAGGTTCTTCCCGTCGCCGAAGCAGCCCTTGCTCGCCTCCGCCGTCACGGTGCTCGAACCGACCGTCACCGTCGCGAGCGGAGTCGGCTTGTCGCAGGCGGAGAGGGCGATGAGCCCGAGGGCAACGGCGCAGGCGGCGGTGGTGGCCCTGCGGCCCTTGCCCCTGGAAAACAGCGCAGCGGTCATGCGGGCAGGCTATCGGGCCCTTCCCGCCGCCCGGCGCCGGGGTGGCGGATCGGCGACGCCCGAGGCGTCACGCCACCCGCGGACGGGCTGCGGTGTGCCGGGCCGCGGACAGCAGCCCCCGGACGCTCAGGGCCACGCCCAGCGCGATCATCGTCGCCGCGGCCGCCATGCCCACCACCCCGCTCAGGGGCAGCGAGATGCCCACCGCGCCGCCGACCACCCACGCGATCTGGAGCGTGGTCTCGGAGCGGGAGAACGCCGACGTACGGACCTCCTCCGGGACGTCCCGCTGGATCAGCGCGTCCAGCGACAGCTTGCCCAGCGCCATCGAGATGCCCGCGGTGGCGGCCACCGCGGTGACCGTCGCCGCGCCGTACAGCACCGCCGAGAAGACGATCACGCCGAGGGCCGAGGTCAGCACCACCGCGATGATCCGCTCCGGGCCGCGCGCCCGCAGCCAGGCGCCGATCGCCGTGCCCAGCGCGTTGCCGCCGCCCGCCGCGACCACGACCAGGCCGAGCGAGAGCTCGGGGGACAGCCCGCCCACCGGATGCTCGCGGAGCAGGAAGGCGAGGTAGAGGGTGAGGAAGCCGGACAGCGACTTCAGCGAGGCGCAGGCCTGGAGGGCGTGCAGCACGGACGGGCCGACCGTCCGCAGCCCGGGCTTCCGGCCGCCGCCCCCGCCCGAGCCCCGACCCAATCCCCCGCCCAACCCCCCGGCGAACCAGCGGCCGAACCGCCCGCCGTCCGGGCCAGGGTTCGGGGCGGCGGGCGGGGTCGGGGTCGGCTTGGGGTCGGCGACCGTCACCACGTCGGGCGCCGTCGTGGGCACGGTCGTCGGCCCCGCCGCGCGGTGCCAGGGCGCGCGGTGGCCGGAGGGTCGGTGCCCGGCCGTGCGGTGCCCGAAGTGGTGCTCGCCCGACGTCAGCCGCGCCTTGGCCTCGCCCTTCGCCGAATCCACCTTGTGCGGCAGCGTGAAGGACAGGAACGCCCCGCCCATGAAGACCACGAACGCCCCGTACAGCGGCCAGCCCGGCCCAAGCTGGTGCAGCCCGGCGCCCAGCGGGGCCGCCGCCCCGGTCGCCAGCAGCCCGGCCAGGGTCACCCGGGAGTTGGCCTTGACCAGCGAGAAGCGGGGCGGCAGCAGCCGCGGCACGACGGCCGATCTGACGACCCCGTACGCCTTGGACGCCACCAGCACGCCCAGCGCCGCCGGATACAGTTCGAGGTCGCCGCCCGCCACCGCGCCCGCCATGGTCAGCGCGAGCAGCGCGCGGGTCAGCATCGCGCCCGCCATCGCCGCGCGGCGGCCGTGCGGGATCCGGTCCAGCAGCGGGCCGACCACGGGCGCGAGAACGGCGAACGGGGCCAGGGTGATCGCCAGATAGAGGGCGACCCGGCCGCGCGCCTCGTCCGTCGGCACCGAGAAGAAGACCGTCGAGGCGAGCGCGACCGTGATCAGCATGTCACCGGCCGAGTTGACCGCGTGCAGCTCGATCAGCTTGCCGAGCCCGGACTCGCCCGCCCCGTGGGCGTGGGTGGCCCGCCGGATGCCGCGGCCGGTCGCGGTGAACGGCACATGGAGTGCGCGGCCGAGCAGGCGGCCCGATCGTCTGACCGGGCCGTCCTCGTGGAACCGCATGCCTGCCACCCGACCATGGTGCCGCCAAGCTGCCCGCAACGTGAGACCTACGACGGCTTTCCGGTTATGACGTCTTGTTCTCTCACCCGCACAACCCCCTTCTGGCCAGCGAAAACGACCATCCGGCGGGTGTGTCCACGAACGCCGGACACGAGACGGGGGTGGGGGCGGCGCGGCCGGACAAGGTAGCGTGCGTTACGCGCCATCCACGGTCGTTCCTGGCCATGCGCCGAGTCGCCATCCCGCAGAATGGGACGTACAAGGTGCGCCCGAGGTCGGATCGGGTGCGGACGTCGACGCGGTCCCACGGTCCGCTCCGTCCGCAGTCCCGCCGTCCGGCCGTGCGGCTGGCGCACTCGTCAAACGACGGCTGAGACGGCGTGGAAGAGAGAATCGATCCTGTGAGTGCTGCGATGCGGAGCCGTACCCCCGACCGCCTGTGCGCCGAGGCGGTCGAACTCGCCCGCGAGGCGGCGGCGGAAGCGGCCCGTCCGGGGACGGTCGGCGAGCACGTGGGGGCGATCGCCGAGGGCGACCGCGTCGTCACGCATTTCTTCGAGAGCGCCGAGCCGGGCTATCGCGGCTGGCGCTGGGCGGTCACCGTCACCCGCGCCTCCCGCGCGAAGATCGTCACCCTGGCGGAGACGGTGCTGCTCCCCGGCCCCGACGCGCTGCTCGCCCCCGAGTGGGTGCCGTGGAGCGAGCGGCTGCGCCCCGGCGACATGGGACCGGGCGATCTGCTCCCCACCGAGGCCGAGGACCTGCGCCTCGAGCCCGGCTTCACGGGCGAGGACGCCCCGCCGCCCAACTCCGTCGTCTCCGAGGAGATGGAGCAGCTCGCGGCGGTGGAGGAGGCCGACGTGACGGCCGGTCCGCCGTCCGGCCAGCCGGCCGCGCCCGGCACCATCGCGGCCCTCGCCGAGGAGCTGGGCATGCGCCGCGCCCGGGTGCTCTCCCGCTACGGGCTGCACATTGCCGCCGACCGCTGGGACGAGGCGTACGGCGCCAAGACCTCGATGGCGCAGGCGGCCCCCGGCACCTGCGTGACCTGCGGTTTCCTGATGCCCATCGCGGGCTCGCTGAAGCAGGCGTTCGGCGTGTGCGCCAATGAGTTCAGCCCGGCGGACGGCCGGGTGGTCTCCCTGGCGTACGGTTGCGGCGCCCACTCCGAGGCGGCCGTCATGCCCAAGCCCCCGCGCCCGGCCGAGCCGGTGATCGACGAGACGCTCGTCGAGCCGATGCCCCTGCACCCGGACCGCACCGGCGGCTCGGTGGAGCCGGACGCCCCGGCGGAGGAACTGGGCCACTCCTGAGGCCCCCGGGCGCGGAAGCGCCCCGGCTCGCCCCGGCTCGCCCCGGCTCGCCCCGGCTCGCCCCGGCACGTCCCCCGGCGGGCCGCACCCGCCGTGCTGTTCGTGCCCGCCGCACGGGCATACCGCCTGCCCCGCAGCACACCGTCGCGGGCGCGGGGCCGCACCCCCGCGGTCCCGCCCTCGCCGGGGAGGGCGGGACGCGTGCCCGCCCCGGATAGGGGTACGTTCGCGGTCTAGCAATGTGGAATGTGGCGGCACACCCACAGGACCCGGAGGCGATACGTGAGCAGCACGGCGATGGTGCGAGGCGCGACCGAGGACGCGGACCCCTTCGGGACCGCGCGGCTGCGGCGCGGCGTGCTGGACGCCTGGGCCGCGTCGCCCGCCCGCTTCCGCGAGGACGCCAACGCGGAGGAGGACCTCGCGCTCGGCGGCCACCGCGACCGGCTGGTCGTGGAGCTGGCCCAGAACGCGGCCGACGCCGCCGCCCGCCTCGGCGTACCCGGGCGGCTGCGGCTGACGCTGCGCCCGGCGACCGACGGCGAACCGGCCGTGCTGGTCGCCGCCAACACCGGCGCCCCGCTGGACGCCGCCGGGGCCGAGTCGCTGTCCACGCTGCGCGCGTCGGCCAAGCGGGACGAGGACCCCGGGCGGGCCGTGGGCCGGTTCGGCGTGGGCTTCGCGGCGGTGCTCGCGGTGAGCGACGAGCCCGCGGTGGTGGGCCGTTCGGGCGGGGTGCGCTGGTCGCTGGCGGAGGCCCGCGAACTGGCCCACAAGGCGGCGCTGCGCAGCCCCGGCCTCGCCGACGAGCTGCGCCGCCGCGACGGTCACGTACCGCTGCTGCGGCTGCCGCTGCCCGCGGAGGGCACCGCGCCGGAGGGGTACGACACGGTCGTGGTGCTGCCGCTGCGCGACGGCGCCGCGCTGGACGTCGCGGAGCGGCTGCTCGCGGCGGTCGACGACGCGCTGCTGCTGACCCTGCCGGGGCTGGCCGAGGTCGTGGTCGAGACGGCCGAGGGGACGCGGACGCTGCGGCGCTCCGAGGAGGGCCCGTACGCGGTCATCGAGGACGTGCGCGGCGAGGACGGGGGCGACAAGGAGCGCCGTACGACCCGCTGGCGCACCGAGCGCGCGAGCGGGCACCTGGACCCGGAACTGCTCGCCGACCGCCCGGTGGAGGAGCGGCTGCGCCCGGTGTGGTCGGTGACCTGGGCGGTGCCGGTGGACGCCGAGGGCGCGCCGGTGCGGCCCGCGACGGCGCCGGTCGTGCACGCGCCGACGCCGACCGACGAGCCGCTCGGGCTGCCCGCGCTGCTGATCGCCTCGTTCCCGCTGGAGCCCACCCGCCGCCACACCGCACCAGGACCGCTGACGGCCTTCCTGGTGGAGCGCGCGGCCGAGGCGTACGCGACGCTGCTGCGCGACTGGCACCCGGTGGGGACGGGCACGATCGACCTGGTCCCGGGCCCGCTGGGCAAGGGCGAGCTGGACGGGGAACTGCGGGCGCGGGTGCTGGAACGGCTGCCGCGGGTGCCGTTCCTGCCGAGCGCGGCCGTGCCGGACACCCTGGAGCCGGAGGCGGCGGCACCGGAGGCGGACGCGGGCTTCGGCTGGGACGACGCGATCCTCGCGCGCGGCACCTTCGAGGGCGAGCCGTACGCGCTGCGCCCCCGCGACGCGGAGATCGTGGAGGGCGCGGGCGCGGAGACCGTGGAGGTGCTGGCCGAGCTGTTCCCGACGCTGCTGCCCGCCGGTCTGGAGCGGCGGCAGGAGCTGCGGGCGCTGGACGTGGCCCGGCTGCCGCTGGGCGAGGTGATCGACCGGCTGGCGGGCGTCGAGCGCGCCCCGGCCTGGTGGCGGCGGCTGTACGACGCGCTGGCCGGTACCGACCCGGACCGGCTGAGCGGGCTGCCGGTGCCGCTGGCGGACGGCCGGACGACGATCGGTCCCCGGCAGGTGCTGCTGCCGCTGCCGGGAGACGTGGACGGCGGGGACGGCGGGACCGAAACGGACAAGAGCGAGGGCTCGGCGGGCGAGACCCACCGCACCCTGGCCCGCCTCGGCCTGAAGGTCGCGCATCCGGAGGCCGCGCATCCGCTGCTGGAGAAGCTGGGCGCGACCCCGGCCACCCCGCGCGCCGTGCTGAGGACCCCCCAGGTGCGGGCCGCCGTCGCGCATTCGCTGGAGGCGGAGGACGACTACGACCCGTTCGCGGAGGAGGGCGCGGCACTCGGCGGCGCCCTGGACCCGGACACCCTGGCCGACACCGTGCTCGGCCTCGTGCAGCAGGCCCGGCTGGCGCCCGGCGACGAGCCGTGGCTCGCCGCGCTCGCGCTGCCCGACGAGGACGGGGAGCTGGCGCCCGCCGGTGAACTGGTCTTCCCCGGCGGCGCCTTCGAGCAGGTGATGCGGGAGGGCGAGCTGGCCGCGTGCGACGCGGACCTCGCCGAGCGCTGGGGCGAGGAGCCGCTGGTCGCGGTCGGCGTGCTGGCCGGTTTCACCCTGGTACGGGCCACCGACGTGGTGCTGGACCCGGACGAACTGGAGCCGCGCGAGGGCGACTTCGCCGAGCCGGATGACGTCGGCGTGCTGGACGCCGTGGACGTGTGGTGCGAGGACGCGCTGGACCGGCTGCCGGAGACCCCGGTGCCGCCGGTGGCCACCGAGATCGTCGCCGTGCGCGACCTGGACCTGGTGGACGACGACGCCTGGCCGCGCGCCCTGGCCATGCTCGCCCAGCCGCCGCTGCGCGACGCCCTGACCGAACGGGTCCGGGTGCTGCTGCCGGACGGCACGACGGAGTCGGTGCGCTCGTACACCGCGTGGTGGCTGCGCGGCCACCCGGTGCTCGACGGCCGCCGCCCCGCCGGGCTGCGCGCGGCCGGGGGCGATCCGCTGCTGGCCGGGCTGTACGAGGCGGTGGACGCGGCCGGGTTCGAGGACGAGCAGGTGTTGCGGGCGCTCGGCGTGCGGACGTCCGTACCGGCGCTGCTGGACGAGCCGGGCGGCGCGGCCGAGCTGCTGGCGCGGCTGGCCGACCCGGACCGCCCGGTGACCCCGGCCCAGCTGCACGCGATCTACGGCCTGCTGGCCGACCTCGACCCCGAGCAGGTGACCCTGCCGGACGAGCTGCGCGCCGTGGTGGACGGCGAGCCGCGGGTGGTCGACGCGGACGGGGTGCTGGTCGCCGACGCGCCCGACCTGATGCCGCTGGCCGAGGCGGACGGCCGCGCCCTGTTGCCGGTGCGCCCGGCGCGGGCGGCGGAGCTGGCGGAGCTGTTCCAGGTGCGGCGGCTGAGCGAGGCGTACCCAGCTCCGGTGACCTCGCAGGGCGAGCCGCACGAGGTCCCGGCGGCGGTCCGCGAACTGCTGCCGGACGCGCCGCTGTCGTACGTCGAGCACGAGGAGCTGCTGATCGAGGGCGGCATCGAGCTGGACTGGCGCTATGTGAGCGGACCCGATGCCACCCTGCACGCCTCGACGGTGGAGGGCGTGGCGGCGGGTCTGTCCTGGGCCGCGGGCCACTGGTCCCGCCGCTTCGAGGTGGCGGCTCTCCTGGAGGACCTCACCCGCACCGAGGAGCTGGCCCGGGCCCGCTGGTTCGATTAACTCCTGGGACAACCGGGCCCGCACCGAGGACCCGGGCCCGCTGGCTCGATTAACTCCTGGGGCAACCTCACCCGCACCGAGGAGCTGGCCCGGGCCCGCTGGTTCGACTGGATACGCGTCTAGATACGCGTCACGGCTTGCGGGCCACGCCCGCGAAGATCCACAGGTCCAGGGCTTCCGCCGCGGCCCTGGCCTGTTCGCTCTCGGGGCGCCAGCGGTGCGGCATCACCACGCCGGGTTCGACCAGCTCCAGGCCGTCGAAGAACGGCAGGACCTCCTCGTGGGTGCGGCCCTGGACGTGGATGCCGCTGGCCCGGTAGAGCCGGGTGACCGCGTCGGAGATCTCGCTGCGGGGGTCGAGCCCGCCGTGGGAGAGGACCAGGTAGCTGCCGGGGGCCAGGGGCTCGACCAGCTGCCGCACGATGTCGTACGGCTTCTGTTCGTTCGCGATGAAGTGCATCACCGCGTTGAGCGACAGCGCGACCGGTTGGCTCAGGTCGAGGGTGTCGTGCAGCTCCTCGGCGGCCAGGATGGTCTGCGGGTCGGTGATGTCGGCGTGCATGTAGGCGGTGCGGCCCTCGGCGGTGGAGAGCAGCAGGGCCTGGGCGTAGGCCAGGACGATGGGGTCGTTGTCGACGTAGAGGACCCGGGCGTCCGGGGCGGCCTTCTGGGCTATCTGGTGCAGGTTGGGTTCGGTGGGGATGCCGGTGCCGATGTCGAGGAACTGCCGGATCCCCGCCTCGGTGGCGAGCCAGTGGGTCGCCCGGTGCATGAATGACCGGTTGGCGCGGGTCCACGGTTTGACGTCGGGCCAGACGGCCTCGACCTGCCGGGCGGCCTCGGTGTCGGCCGCGTAGTGGGTCTTGCCGCCCAGGAAGTAGTCGTACATGCGCGCCGAGTGGGGCTTGCTGGTGTCGATTTCGGCGGAGCGAAAACGGTGACCGGTCATACCGCGCATGTTACTGAGCGGTTGGGTCCAAGAGGTGACGTTCTCTCAGATTGCGCTTCCGTGAAGCTCCGATGATGTTGTGAAAACCCGGTGAAATTCGTACAGTTGCGCCACACTCGGCTCCATGTACGTGCCCGCGTCCATCTCGGCGCAGGTCAACGCGGTGGAGCCTCTTCATCTTGTGGGGGATGCACATGCGCAAGCGCATGACCTATGCCGTGCTCGCCACCGCGACCGCGGCGGCTCTCGGGGGGCTCGCCGCGCCGGCGGCGCAGGCGGACGGTTCCGGCGACACGAAGATCACCAAGGTGGCGGTGAGCGGCACCAACGTGGTCCTCGGCACCTCGGGCGCCAAGACCTTCACCGTCTCGGTGACGGCGCAGGACGACTCGGGCATCAAGGGTGCCGACCTGTACCTGGACGGCCCGTCGTACGGGTACGCGACCCCGACCGGCGCGGTGACGTGCGCAGCGGCGGCCGGTGACCCGACCACCTCGACCTGCAAGGCGACCTTCATCCTGGACCCGCAGGTCGACTTCATCGACAACAGCGTCGCGGGCCGGTGGTACGCCAACGTGTGGATCGACGCCAACGACGGCGACTACCTGAGCGCCGACAAGGCCGGGTCCTTCGCGGTGCAGCGCGCCTCGAAGCTGACCGTCAACGCCGCGCCGGAGCCGGTCAAGAAGGGCAAGACCATCACGGTCACCGGCGCCCTGACCCGCGCCAACTGGGAGACCAGCGCGTACGCGGGCTACACCGTCCAGCCGGTGAAGCTCGAGTTCCGGAAGGCGAACAGCTCCACCTACAGCGTCGTCAAGACGGTGAAGTCGGGCAGTGGCGGTGCGCTCAAGACGACCGTCAAGGCCGCCCAGGACGGCTGGTTCCGCTGGAACTTCGCGGGCACCAGCACGACCCCGCCGGTCAAGGCGGGCGGCGACTACGTGGATGTGAAGTAGCACACGGTACGAAAGCGCGGGGCGCGGTTCAGTCGGCGTCGCTCTCCGAGGAGCGCCGGATGGCCGCGTCCCGCGCCCGTACGTACCAGATGCCCAGCAATCCGAGTCCGCTGCCGGTCAGGCAGGTCCACAGCCACCACAGATGGCCGTGGTCGGCGTACCACCCGTAGAACGGGAGCTGGACGAGGAAGAGGACGAACCACACGATGGTGCCGCCGATGATGGTGGCGACGACATTGCCCTCCAAGGGTGCAGGCGCTTCGTGCCGGGGTGTCCACTTCGTCATGGGGTCAGCTTACGGGGGTGCTGGTCGGGACCTCGGGGGCGCGGTAGGCGTGGGAGCGCCGGGGCGGGGGCAGGCGGTTTGGCGATCCGCGATTTATATATTCATACTGAACCGTTCTGGGTCTGGGTGGAATGTCCTGTGTGATCCTCCAAGAGGCCCGCTTCCCGAAGTTCACCACCCCTGGGGTTCGTCCATGTCTCCCTCGGCCAGCGAGCCGGTCGATGCCGTACAGCAGGCACCGACACCGCCCATGAACCGTCCGTTCGTCGACAGGTTCTTCAAGATCAGCGAACGCGGTTCCTCCCCGTCCCGGGAGATCCGCGGTGGTCTGGCGACGTTCTTCGCGATGGCGTACATCATCGTGCTGAATCCGATCATCCTCGGCACGGGCGAGGACATGTACAAGAACCATCTGGACAACGGCCAGCTGGTCACCGCGACCGCCCTGATGGCGGGCCTGACCACGCTGCTCATGGGTGTCATCGGCAACGTCCCGATCGCCCTCGCCGCGGGCCTCGGCATCAACGCGGTCGTCTCGCTCCAGCTCGCCCCCAAGATGAGCTGGCCGGACGCGATGGGCATGGTGGTCCTCGCCGGTCTGGTGCTGATGATCCTCGTCGCCTCCGGACTGCGCCAGCGCGTGATGGACGCGATCCCTGGCGGGCTGCGGCGCGCGATCGCGATCGGCATCGGCCTGTTCATCACCCTGATCGGCCTGGTCGACTCCGGCTTCGTCACCCGTAATCCGGACGCGGCGCGCACCACCGTTCCGCTGGGCCTCGGCATCGAGGGCAAGCTCCAGGGCTGGCCGGTGCTGATCTTCGTGGTCGGTCTCGCGCTCACCTTCGTCCTGGTCGTCCGCAAGATCCGGGGCGCGATCCTCATCGGCATCGTGGTCATGACGCTGGCCGCGATCGCGATCAACGCCGTCACCTCCACTCCGAAGGCGAGCTGGGGCCTGACCGAGCCCATCGTGCCGGACACCCTGGTGGCGACCCCGGACTTCGGGCTCGTGGGTCAGGTCAGCCTGTTCGGCGGGTTCGAGAAGGTCGGCGTCCTGACCGGCTGCCTCTTCGTCTTCACCGTCCTGCTGTCCGGCTTCTTCGACGCGATGGGGACGATCATCGGCGTCGGCGAGGAGGCCGGGCTGACGGACGAGCGCGGCCAGCTGCCCGGCATGGGCCGGATCCTGATGGTGGACGGCGTCGCGGTCGCGGGCGGCGGCTTCGGCTCGGCGTCCGCGAACACCTGCTTCGTGGAGTCCACGGCGGGCGTCGGGGAGGGCGCGCGCACCGGTCTGGCCAACGTGGTGACCGGCGGGCTCTTCCTGCTCGCGCTGGTCTTCACCCCGCTCGCGAAGGTCGTCCCGTCGCAGGCCGCGACCCCGGCGCTGGTGGTCGTCGGCTTCATGATCATGGCGGCGAACGTCAAGGAGATCGACTGGAGCGACTCCACGATCGCGGTGCCCGCCTTCCTGACCATGATCGCGATGCCGTTCACGTACAGCATCACCAACGGCATCGGCCTCGGCGTGCTCTCGTACCTGCTGCTGCGCGTCGCGACCCGGCGGGTCCGGGACATCCCGTGGCTGCTGGCCGTCGTGGGGCTGTGCTTCCTGGTCTACTTCCTGCTGCACCCGATCGAGCAGGCGCTCGGCGTCGTGTGATCCGGTATGTCCTCGGCCGCTCACCCGTCACTCGCACGGGTGAGTGGCCGAGGACACCCGTATCGGGGTTTTCGTTAGGTGAGGTAATGAGTTATGCTAAAGACCATGCCGGATCCGTCCCGCCTTCCGTCGCCCGCGGCGGAAGCGCCCCTCGATGACGCGGCCGCTGTGAGCGCTCTGCGGTCGGCAGTGATGCGTCTGTCTCGACGGCTGAAGCACCAGCGCGTCGACGAGTCGCTGAGCCCCACGGAGATGTCGGTGCTGGGCACCCTCGCCGGGTGCGGCTCCGCCACCCCCGGTGAGCTGGCGCGCAAGGAGCACGTCCAGCCGCCGTCGATGACGCGCATCGTGGCGCTGCTGGAGGCCAAGGGACTGGTCAGGCTGGAGCCACACCAGGAGGACCGGCGACAGAAGGTCGTGTCGCCGACCGAGCGGGCCGAGGTCATGCTCGAACAGAGCCGGCGCAAGCGCAACGCCTGGCTGAGCGAATTGACCGGGCAGCTGTCCGAGGACGAGTGGGAGACGCTGCGCGCCGCCGCGCCCGTCCTGGAGAAGCTCGCGCGCATGTAGGAGAAGACCGAGCAGCCAGGAGGCGAACGAACTTGAGTACGGGACCCGGAGCAGACTCCGCACCCGCACCGAACACCGACTCCCCTTCCGCCGGGCCCACCGCGGCCTCCGCCAAGGGCGGAATGTTCCGTTCACTCAGGGTCCGCAACTACCGGCTCTTCGCGACCGGTGCCGTGATCTCCAACACCGGCACCTGGATGTCGCGCATCGCCCAGGACTGGCTGGTCCTCAGTCTCACCCACTCCTCCACCGCGGTCGGCATCACCACTGCGCTCCAGTTCCTGCCCATGCTGCTCTTCGGCCTGTACGGCGGCGTGATCGCCGACCGGTACCCCCGGCGGAAGCTGCTGCTGTTCACGCAGACCGCGCTCGGCCTGTGCGGTCTGGCCCTGGCCACCCTCACCCTGAGCGGACACGTCCAGGTCTGGCACGTCTACCTGATCGCGTTCCTGCTCGGCATGGTCACCGTCGTCGACAACCCGACCCGCCAGGTCTTCGTCAACGAGATGGTCGGCCCCCGCGACCTGCGCAACGCGGTCAGCCTCAACTCCGCGAACTTCCAGTCCGCCCGGCTCATCGGCCCCGCGGTCGCCGGTGTCCTGATCACCGCCGTCGGCAGCGGCTGGGCCTTCCTCATCAACGGCCTCTCCTTCGGTGCCCCGCTCGTCGGCCTGCTGCTGATGCGCACCAGTGAGCTGCACCCGGTCAAGCGCGCGCCGCGCGGCAAGGGCCAGCTGCGCGAGGGCCTGTCCTACGTCCGCAGCCACCCCGATCTGCTGTGGCCGATCGTCCTCGTCGGCTTCATCGGCACCTTCGGCTTCAACTTCCCGATCTGGCTGAGCGCCTTCGCCGACGACGTCTTCCACGCGGGACCCGGTACGTACGGCCTGCTCAACACCCTGATCGCGGCCGGTTCCGTCACCGGCGCCCTGCTCGCCGCCCGCCGCGTCACCACCCGCCGGCGGCTGCTGGTCGGCGCGGCGCTGCTGTTCGGCGTGCTGGAGGTGGCGGCCGCGGTGACCCCGTTCTTCTGGCTCTTCGCCGCGCTGATGGTGCCGGTCGGGATCTTCAGCCTGACCTTCAACGTCACGGCCAACTCCAGCGTCCAGCTCGCCACCGACCCCGAGATGCGCGGCCGGGTGATGAGCCTGTTCATGATGGTCTTCGTCGGCGGCACGCCCATCGGCGGCCCGCTGATCGGCTGGGTCACCGACACCTGGGGCGCCCGGGTCGGCTTCGCCTTCGGCGGGCTGATCTCCGCCGCCGCCGCGGTCGGGGTGGGCCTGATGCTGGCCCGCGCGGGCGGCCTGCGGCTCAAGGTGGCCTGGCGCCGGGGCCATCCGCACGTGGCCTTCGTCCCGAGGGTGCAGACGGAGGAACGGCTCGCTCCGGCGGCGTGACAGCGGTTCGAGCGTGACACCGATGCGAGCGTGACCCCCGATGAGAGCGTGACACGATGCGACTCTTCGCCGCCGTCCTGCCCCCCGAACCGGCCCTGACCGAGCTGGGGGCGTACGTCGACGCACTGCACCGGCTCCCCGGCGCGGACACCCTCCGCTGGACCGAGCGCCCCGGCTGGCACCTCACCCTCGCCTTCTACGGCGAGGTCACCGACGACGTCCGCCCCGAGCTGGACATCCGGCTGGCCCGCGCCGCCCATCGCCACCGCCCCCACGAGGTGCGGCTGGCGGGCGGCGGCCGGTTCGCCGACCGTGCCCTCTGGGCGGGGGTGGAGGGCGATCACACCGCCCTGCGGCGGCTCGCCGACTCCGTCGACGCGGGGGCCCGCCGGGCCGGGATCGCCATGGACCAGCACCGCCCGTACCACCCCCACCTCACCGTGGCGCGCAACCGCTCCGCGACCCGCCTCGCGCCGTTCGCCGAGGGCCTCACCGGCTTCGCGGGCCGCGCCTGGACCGTGCGGGAACTGAGCCTGGTCCGCAGCCATCCCCCGACCCCCGGGGTGCCCGGGGCGCAGCCGCGGTACGAGGTGGTGGCGGCCTGGCCGCTGGGCGGCTGAGGGGCCCGGCTAACCTCGGAGTGTGAATCCGAAGACCCGAAACATGATCATGAGTGGTGCCCTGGTGATGATCCTCGTCGTGGTGGCCGTCGCGGCCGCCTTCGGAGGATGAGCCGCCGGGGCGACCCGAGCAGGCAGGGGGTGTGACCGCACACGGTCACACCCCCTCCGTACGAGCCCTCCGTACTGCCAGTCCTGCCAGGACGGGCAGGGTTACCAGGCGAACGCCTCCGGCGTCGGCCCCGGGCCCGGGAAGATCTCGTCCAGCGCGCCCAGCACCTCGTCGCTCAGCGTCAGCTCGGACGCCCGCACCGCCGAGGCCAGCTGCTCGGCCGTGCGCGGACCCACGATGGGCCCGGTGACCCCGGGCCGGGTCAGCAGCCACGCCAGGGCCACCTCGCCGGGCTCAAGACCGTGCTTGTCGAGCAGGTCCTCGTAGGCCTGGATCTGCTCGCGCACCGCCGTGTTCTTCAGCGCGTCGGCGGCCCGTCCGCCCGCGGTGCGGGCACCGGCGCCGCCCTCCCGCTCCTTGCGGATCGCGCCGCCGAGCAGCCCGCCGTGCAGCGGGGACCAGGGGATGATGCCGAGGCCGTACTCCTGCGCGGCCGGGATGACGTCCATCTCGGCGCGCCGCTCGGCCAGGTTGTACAGGCACTGCTCGCTGACCAGGCCGTACGAATTCCGGCGCCGCGCCGTCTCGTTGGCCTGGGCGATGTGCCAGCCCGCGTGGTTGGAGGACCCGACGTAGAGGATCTTGCCCTGCTGGACGAGGACGTCGATGGCCTGCCAGATCTCGTCCCACGGGGTCGCGCGGTCGACGTGGTGGAACTGGTAGAGGTCGATGTAGTCGGTGCCCAGCCGCTTCAGGCTCGCGTCCACGGCCCGGCGGATGTTGAGCGCCGAGAGCTTGTCGGTGTTGGGCCAGGGCCGCTCACCGTCGGCGGCCATGTTGCCGTACACCTTGGTGGCGATGACGGTCTTCTCGCGCCGTCCGCCGCCCTTGCCGAACCAGCTTCCGACGATCTCCTCGGTGCGGCCCTTGTTCTCGCCCCAGCCGTACACATTGGCGGTGTCGAAGAAGTTGATGCCCGCGTCGAGCGCGGCATCCATGATCGAGTGACTGTCGGCCTCATCCGTCTGCGGGCCGAAGTTCATGGTGCCGAGGACCAGTCGGCTGACCTTGAGGCCCGTGCGTCCGAGCTGCGTGTACTCCATGGGACCAGCCAATCCCTTGGAGTGCGCTCTAATCAAGGGCCTCGGGCGGCCCCGCTGCGGTCCCCTTGTTTCCGGAAAACCCGGAGGCCCGCTTTTTGGCCCCCCGTCGCGGTCAAAAAGCGGGCTACCGGAATCTCCGGAATGCGGGGTGTTCTCAGCGTCCGGAGCGGGCCTTCAGGAATCCGAGGACACCGAAGACCAGAATCATCAGCGCACCGATCAGGGCGATGTAGATTCCGGGGCCGGGAGTGAGGTCGTACAGCTTCGCTGCCTGCTCGGCCGCCTTTTCGGCGACCTTCGCGGACACGCCTTCCTCATCCTGGAGCTTCTGGGCGAGCAGGCGCTCGGGGGACGCCATGTTGATGGCGAGGATGATCGCGGTGGCGAGCCCGGTGGCCGCGCCGATCAGGTAGACCACCCCCTTCTTGGTGGCCAGGGCGGCGAGCATGAGCACCGCTCCGACCAGGGCGATGATCAGCGTGATGATGCCGTCGCCGTCGATGCCCTTGACGCCCCCGTCGGCGCCGTCCGAGGTGGACACCACCCAGTTCACACAGGAGCCGGCCAGTGCGATGACCGCACCGACGGCCCCGAGCACCGCGAACTTCTTCGGCGGTGCGGCCGCCGCGCCTCCGCCCGGGGTGCCGGCGGAATGCATCGGCGGTGGCGCTGTTTGCGCATAAGAGGAATGGCTGTATTCGCTCATGGGTAGAGACGGTAGAGGCGGCCTTTCTGGAAAGCAATGCCCCCGCCCGCTATGCCGTCAATGCCCGATAAATTTCCGCCGCATGTAATCCCGGGATGGATTCAAATAATCTGCGGGTTATTTAAGCGACTCCGTCGCCACGAATGATTTACGTACGTTATCCGTCCGTGATTCAGAAGGGGCGAAGACGGGGGCCGACCCCGCCCGCGCAACCCGCCCCCGCGCGGCCGTAACGCGCCGTCCGTGCCCCGCCGGGATGGCAGGCTTGGGCCCATGCGTCCGCTTCCGTACGTCCTCGGTGCCGCCGTGCTGGCGGCCCTGCCCGTCGCCCTCTCCGCTCCGGCGGTGGCCGACGACTCGTCCCCGTCCTCGTTCACGATCGAGGACCCCCGCATCACCGAGTCCAGCGGGCTCGCCGCGAGCCGGGCCCATCCCGGGGTCTACTGGACGCACAACGACAGCTCGGACGGGGCGTACGTCTACGCCGTCGACAGCAAGACCGGAAAGACGGTCGCCCGGGTCGAACTGCGCGGCATAGGCCGCCCCCGGGACGTGGAGGCGATCTCGATAGGCCCCGACGGCAATGTGTACGTCGGCGACATCGGCGACAACCTCGGCGGCACCTGGCCCCACGTATGGATCTACCGCTTCCCCGAGCCCAAGGTGCTGAAGGACACCACGGTCACCGCCACCCAGTTCACCGTGAAGTACCAGGGCGGGGCGCGCGACGCCGAGGCGATGATGGTCCACCCGAAGACCGGCCGGGTCTACATCGCCAGCAAGAGCGACGACGACCCCGGGCTGTACGAGGCGCCCGCCACGCTCTCCGCCCAGGGCACCAATGTCTTCCGCCGGGTCGCCGACCTCGACATGGAGGTCACCGACGGCGCGTTCGCGCCGGACGGCAGCCGCCTGGTGCTCCGCGGCTACTTCACGGCCTCCGAGTACCGCTGGACGAACGGCAAGCCGCAGGGACTGAAGGAGCTGAAGGACGAGCCGGGGCTGCCGCTCCAGCGCCAGGGCGAGTCGGTGACCTTCACCCCGGACGGCGGCACGCTCATGTACGGGACCGAGGGCCCGGGCAGCAAGGTCACCGCGGTCGACCTCGGCGGGGAACTGCTGCCGGACGCGACCGCGAAGCAGCAGAAGAAGGACGGCGACTACTCCTCGCGCCCCGACGGCAAGCAGAGCGCCGACGAGGACGAGAAGAACCGCACCCTGCTGAAGGGCGCGCTCACCTTCGGCGCCGCGATGGCCCTGTTCCTGGGGCTGCGGCGGCTGATCCGCCGCCGCCCGGAGTAGAGGTACGCGGAAAGGGCCCGGGGCGATTGCCCCGGGCCCTCTTCCGTTTCGGCTACGCGATGCTCACAGGTGCTCGATGACGTAGTCCACGCAGGCGGTCAGCGCCTCGACGTCGGCCGGGTCCACGGCCGGGAACATCGCCACCCGCAGCTGGTTGCGGCCCAGCTTCCGGTACGGGTCGGTGTCCACGATCCCGTTGGCGCGCAGCACCTTGGCGATCGCGGCGGCGTCGATCGCCTCGTCGAAGTCGATCGTGCCGATGACCTGCGACCGCTTGGCCGGGTCGGTGACGAACGGGGTGGCGTGCTTGGACTCCTCGGCCCAGCCGTACAGGGTGCGCGAGGAGGTGGCGGTGCGCCGCACGGCCCAGTCCAGGCCGCCCTGCCCGTTGATCCACTCCAGCTGGTCGTTGAGCAGGAAGAGGGTCGCGAGCGCCGGGGTGTTGTACGTCTGGTTCTTCAGCGAGTTGTCGATCGCGGTCGGCAGCGAGAAGAACTCCGGGACGTGGCGGCCGGACCCGTGGATCCGGGCGGCGCGCTCCAGCGCGGCGGGGGAGAAGACCCCGATCCACAGCCCGCCGTCCGAGGCGAAGGACTTCTGCGGCGCGAAGTAGTAGACGTCCGTCTCGGCGATGTCCACGGGCAGACCGCCCGCGCCGGACGTGGCGTCGACCAGCACCAGCGACCCGTCGTCGGCCCCGGCCACCCGCTGGATGGGCATCGCGACACCGGTCGAGGTCTCGTTGTGGGTGAAGGCGTAGACGTCCGCGCCCGCCTCGGCCCGCGGCTCCGGGTGGGTGCCGGGGTCGGAGGAGATCACGGTCGGCTCGTCCAGCCACGGCGCGAGCTTGGCCGCCTTCGCGAACTTCGACGAGAACTCGCCGAAGGTCAGGTGCTGGGACTTGTTGTCGATGAGGCCGTGCGTCGCCACGTCCCAGAAGGCGGTGGAACCGCCGTTGCCGAGGACGACCTCGTAGCCCTCGGGGAGCTGGAACAGTTCGCGCACGCCGTCGCGCACCTTGCCGACCAGGTTCTTGACCGGGGCCTGTCGGTGGGAGGTGCCCAGCAGGGAGCTGCCGGTCGCGGCGAGGGCGTCGAGCGCCTCGGTGCGCACCTTGGAGGGGCCTGCGCCGAAGCGACCGTCGGCGGGCTTGATGTCTTCGGGAATCCGGATCTCAGCCACGCCCGCAGCCTAATCCGTCCCAACCCGGCATTCAGCGGGGAGTCCATCGCTTGAGACGATCCGTCCACGGACGGGGACAGTGAGCACGGTCATGTTGACACCGAGGCACCGGCGGGCCCCGTCCACAGTGATCCATGATCACGTCGTTGAAGCACAGTGTGAACATTCTCATCGGGCCCCTCCCCGTGGACCATGGGGACATGGCAGAGCACGAGGCAGAGGCAGACGAACTGGAGCAGGCGCTGCGCCGAGCCGTCCATGGGGACGTCTCCTTCGACGCGGCGAGCCGGGCCCTGATGACCATGGACGCGTCGAACTACCGGCGCGTGCCGACCGGTGTCGTCGCCCCGCGCGACGCGGACGACGTGACGGCGGCGCTGGCCGTCTGCCGGGAGCACGGGGTGCCGGTGGTGGCGCGCGGCGCCGGTACGTCCATCGCCGGGCAGGCCACCGGGCTCGGCGTCGTCCTCGACTTCACCCGCCACATGCGGTCCATCCGGTCCTTGGACCCGGAGCGGCGCACCGCCGTCGTCCAGCCCGGCGTCATCCTCGACGACCTGCGGTCCGCAGCGGGCGCCCACGGTCTGACCTTCGGCCCCGACCCGTCCACCCACAGCCGCTGCACCCTCGGCGGCATGATCGGCAACAACTCGTGCGGCTCCCACTCGGTGGCCTGGGGCACCACCGCCGACAACGTCCACGCGCTGGACGTCGTGACGTACGGCGGGGAGCGGGTCCGCGCCGCCCAGGGGCTCGACGCGCTCCCCGCCCGGCTCCGCGACGGCATGCGCTCCCTCGCCGGTGAGCATCTGGCGCTGCTGCGCACCGGCTTCCCCGACCTGCCCCGCCGCATCTCCGGCTACGCCCTGGACGAGCTGCTCCCCGAGAAGAACGCCGACGTGGCCCGCGCCCTCACCGGCAGCGAGGGCACGCTCGGCGTGCTCACCGAGGCGACCGTACGGCTCGTCGAGGCGCCCGCCGCCCGCGCGCTCGCCGTGCTCGGCTACCCCGACGAGTCCGCGGCGGCCGAGGCCGCCCACACCCTGCTGCCGTACGGACCGCTCACCGTCGAGGGCATGGCCGCCGACCTGGTCGCGGGCGCGTCGGGGCTGCCCAAGGGCGGCGCCTGGCTGTTCGTGGAGGTCGGCGGCACCGGGCGCGAGGAGGCGTACGCCCGCGCGGAGGAGATAGCGCGCGCCGCCGCGCACGCCACCACCGACCACACCGTGGTCGCCGACCCGGCCGGGCAGCGCGCGCTCTGGCGGGTCCGCGAGGACGCCTCCGGCACCGCCACCCGGATGCCGGACGGCAGCGAGGCGTGGCCCGGCTGGGAGGACTGCGCGGTACCGCCCGCCCGCCTCGGCGCCTACCTCCGCGACTTCCGCGCCCTGATGGCCCAGCACGGCCTGCGCGGCACCCCGTACGGGCACTTCGGCGACGGCTGCATCCACGTCCGCATCGACTTCGACCTGATGCGCGAGGCCGGGGTGCGGGTCTTCCGCGACTTCTCCACCGACCTCGCCGACCTCGTCGTCACCCACGGCGGCTCGCTCTCCGGCGAACACGGCGACGGCCTGGCCCGCGCCGAGCTGCTGCCCCGCATGTACGGGGACGAGATGGTCGGGCTCTTCCACCGCTTCAAGGACCTGTGGGACCCCGCGAACGGCCTCAACCCCGGCGTCCTCGCCCGCCCCCGCCGCCTCGACCAGGACCTCCGCTTCGACGTCCTCCCGCGGCGGCCGGTGGACGTCGAGTTCGGCTACCCGCACGACGGCGGCGACTTCTCGGCCGCCGTACGGCGCTGCGTCGGCGTCGCCAAGTGCCGCAACGAATCGGTGTCCGGCGCGAGCGTGATGTGCCCCTCGTACCGCGCCACCGGCGAGGAACAGCACTCCACCCGCGGCCGCGCCCGGCTGCTGCACGAGATGCTCGCGGGCGAGGTGGTGCGCGACGGCTGGCGCTCGGAGGAGGTACGGGACGCGCTCGACCTGTGCCTGTCCTGCAAGGGCTGCCGCAGCGACTGCCCGGTCGGGGTGGACATGGCCACGTACAAGGCCGAGTTCCTGCACCACCACTACGAGGGCCGGGTGCGCCCGGCCGGCCACTACTCGATGGGCTGGCTGCCGGTGTGGCTACGGGCCGCTGCCCGTCTTCGAGCGGCCCCCGTGGCCAACGCAGCCTCAGGGATCGGCTTCCTCTCCTCCCTGGCGAAGCGCGCGGGCGGCATCGCCCCGGAACGCGACATCCCCGAGCTGGCCCGCGAACCCTTCACCCGCTGGTGGCGCGGCCACGCCCGTACGGTGGCCGACTCCCCGGAGACGGCCCGGACGGTCGTGTTGTGGCCCGACACCTTCACCAACTACCTGTCCCCCTCGGTAGGCCAGGCCGCGGTGCGCGTACTCGAATCGGCGGGCCTCCGCGTCGTCGTACCCCCCAAACCCGTCTGCTGCGGCCTGACCTGGGTCTCGACCGGCCAGCTCGACCGCGCCCGTAGGGTCATGCGGCGCACCCTCGACGTCATGGCCCCGGCCCTGGACGCCGGGCTGCCCGTCGTCGGCCTCGAACCCAGCTGCACGGCCGCCCTCCGCACCGACCTCCCCGAACTCCTCGGCTCCGACGACCCCCGCGCCGCCCGCCTCGCCTCATCCGTGCAGACCTTCGCCCAGGCCCTGGAGACCCACGCCCCCGACTGGCAGCCCCCCAGGGTCGACCGCCCGGTCGTCGGCCAGACCCACTGCCACCAGCACGCCGTCCTCGGCGACGCCGCCGACCGCCGCCTCCGCGAACGCGCGGGCCTCACCGGCGAGCTGAGCGGCGGCTGCTGCGGCCTCGCGGGCAACTTCGGCTTCGAGGCGGGCCATTACGACGTCTCGGTGGCCTGCGCCGAAGACCAGCTGCTGCCGTCCGTACGCGCCGCGGACGAGAACGCCGAAGTCCTCGCCGACGGCTTCTCCTGCCGCACCCAACTCGACCACCTCACCGACCGCCCCGCCCGCCACCTCGCCGAACTCCTGGCGGAGCGGCTGCGTTAGTCCGGGGCTCGGCCTGCCGTCCCTGCGATCGCAAGGCGGAGGGTCGTCCCGGTACTGAGTTGAACCGGGGCGACCCCGACTACGCGGCGAGCGTGCGTGCCAGACCCCGCGAGGTAGGCGGTCCACCCAACCACCGCGACACGCCAAGGAATTGGGGTTGAAGGGGGAGCGCCCTTTGATGTTCCAATGGCTCCTACGGAACGGTGGACCTGGCACTCCTCCGCTTGTTCCGTCGACCACTGAGAGTGCCGCGAAAACGTCCAGGGGGAAGACTGCATGACGTTTGCTCGTAAGACCGTAGGAATCACTCTTGCCGCGACAGTTCTGATGCCTCTCTCCGCCCACGCGGCGACAGCGGATCCGGGGCCGTCCAAAGCCGTCGTTCTCTCCAATGCCGAGTTCGCTCGCCTGTACGGGGAGAAGGCGCTGACGAAGCCGGTCGGAGCGGCGGTCAGCCCACTGCGGGGCCGGACGGCGACCACGTCTGAATCTGTCACGGCTCACGCATGGCACACCAACAAATTCAACAGCCGCGACGTACACGGGCGAGAGATCCCGACTCGATGGGGAAACAGCAAGCTCGGCTGGAACCACTTCTCCGGCCCCCACAACATCCACAACGAGAAGGTCGTCAAGGCGGCATACAACGAGCACCCCGAGGCCAGCAAGGGCTACCGTAAGGAGTTCGGTGCCGTGGTACTCAAGGACGGACACACGGTTGCCAAGATCAGGGTGATTTCCTGGTGGCACTGGCAGACCAAGGACCACCGTTACAAGCTGCCAGGGCACAGGGGCAAGATCGGTACGATCACCGCCTTCTGCCAGGGCGTCAACCGTTGCCCTGACGTCGTGAACACCGTCTGACTCGCACTCCCAAGGAGATCGATCACCGTGGTTGAGGACGACTCCATCGCCGACAGCACCCCGCGCGACGTTCTCCTGGGGAGCCTGCTGGGGAGGCTGCGAGAGTTCGTGGCCTCCCCCTTGACGCCGGGTTCGCATGTGCTGCGGGGGCTGCTCCCACCGACAGAAATGGATCGCGGTGCGAGAGTCGTCTTGTGGGACGGCCAAGACCTTGGCTCCACGTACGCCCTGGAGATCCCGCTGCTCGACGATGACGGCGAGGAAATCCCCCACGATAATTTCATCGCCGCACTACGCTCGTGCATCGGTCAGCGCGAGGCTCTCGGCCCGCCCTTCCCCGACGAAGTATTCCCGGTGCCTGTACTCGACGCCCGGCGTCACTTCCTCAATATCGTCGATGCCCCGCCCCTCACCTTGGCGGATGCTGTATACCTACCGCTGCTTTCCCTCGGCTCGGCGAACGGCCCGGCGCCCCTTTCTGAAGACGTGGAAGAGGAAGCAGGTGAGGTGGAATGGCGCCTCCTCGGCTTCATGCTCGTCGACGAGCGGTACGCCCGGTACTACGTCAGATGGACAGAAACCGGCGATGTCTGGGGGCTCGACTTCTGTATGCGCGACGAGGCGGGGAAGGTCGACTCACGCGGTGGGACCGCCGACATGATCTTCCCGGCGCTGGCATCGTCCCACGACCTCGAACGATTCCATCGACCGGTCTCCGATAACCGCTGCCAGGCCGTATTCGACCTGACCACTTGGTGCTGACTCCGTTCGGCGGCTGCCGAATCGCGCTCCCGCTTCCGCCGAACCGTCCACCAGCCAGGGCAGGCCTGCCGCGGGGGAGGCGCCTGAGGCGGCTCCCCCGCCGCGGTGGGGCTGGCGGTTACTGATGGGCGCTGATCACGCCGCCGGAGCTGAGCACGATGGAGCTGCCGTTGGCGTCGAGACCGGCGTCCTTCTCGTTGGCCTCGATCGTGGCGGCCTTGCCCTCGTGGCCGAAGATCTCCGCGCGGTAGTGGAGTTCGCCGACCTTCGTGACCTTGGCCGTCCAACCGCCCGCGAGCTTGAACGTGCCCGGCCCCTGGTGTTCGCCGCCCATCCAGGAGCGGACCTCGCCGCCCGCCGTGAGCACGACGTACATGCCGTTGGCGTCGAGACCGGCGTCGCGCTCGTTCGCCTCCAGCGTGGCCAGGACGTCACCGTCGTTGACGATCTTGAGGCGGTAGTGCAGGTCGCCGAGCTCGTAGATCTCGGCCGTGCTGCCGTCCACCAGTTTCTGGGTGCGGGACGGCGACGCCGCCTTGCCCGCCTTGCCTGCTTTGTTGTCGACCTTGGCGTCGGAGCCCTGCGCTCCGGAGGAGGCGGACTCGGTGGAGGCCGCGGGCTTCGGGTCGGCGGTGTCCGAGCCGGAGCAGGCGGTCAGGCTGAGACCGGCGGCGGCGATCAGGGCCGCGGCGGCAACGCGCAGGGTGCGGCGGCGAGCGGTGCGGACAGTGGTGTTGGAGCTCATTTCGGGTCCCCCCGGGCAGTCGGTGTCGTTGTCTCCTCGGTACGACAACCACTCTGGTCGGGGCCGCTACCGCAGGACTGCCGCCCCGCTAACCTCCGGCTAACGCGGGTGTGGGCAGTCACGACAGCTCCGCCGCCTCCGAGGGCGCAGGATGGCCACCCGGTTCGGCGTCGTCCCCGTCGTCGTACGCGGGCAGGCGCTCGCCCCGGCTCTCGGCGACTCGTAGGACATCGCGTAGCGCCTCGGTGAGCCGGGCTGCCAGCAAGCGCAGTTCCCCGGCGCTTGCCTTTCGGTCGTCGAGTAAGGCGCAGGGCAGTTCCCGCCGGGGTTCCAGGTGACTTGGTGAACACGGCACGGCTCCTGGCGACGGCGGCCGAGTGAGCGAGTCGCAGAGCGTCCGTAGCGATATCGGGCTCGTTGTCCCGCACCGCGGCGGCGGACGCGCGCAGCAGCAGCCAACCCCAAGCGCTCAGTGACCGTTGTCGGGCATCCGGAACCCCCTTCTGGCCGCGACACGATGAACGGTACCCCTGGGCAAGCCTGCGGAAATCCAGACCGGTTACCCCGGAGCGGTACTCGGGTTTCATCCCCCACGCCGTGGTAGCCGACCCGTCCGCCAAAAATCATGCAAGCACGCTTGATTGTTTTGTGCCGCGCTGCCACGCTCACTCCCAACGCCCCGCACACCCCGCACCGTCGCATCACGACCGGGAGTCCCGCGTGTCCGATACGGAAGCCCTGCTTGGCGATCTGCGCGCCGAGAGCGAGGAGTTGGACGGTCTGGTGGCCGGGCTGCCCGCCGAAGAATGGCGTACGCCCACGCCTGCCGTCGGGTGGACCATCGCGCACCAGATCGCCCACCTCGCCTGGACCGACGCGCGGGCGGTGCAGGCGGCCGAGGACCCGGAGGGGTTCGCCGAGGAGGTGCGGAGGGCCTTTGCCGCGCCGGAGCGGTTCGTGGACGAGGGCGCGGAGCGCGGCGCGGCCGAGCCGCCCGCCGCGCTGCTGGAGCGGTGGCGGGAGGGGCGGGAGCGGCTGGCGCGGGTG
>NZ_RIBZ01000859.1:0-24497 GCF_003721215.1 Streptomyces botrytidirepellens | reverse complement strand
CCACCGGCTCGATCCCGGCAGCCGCCAGCGTGTCGGCGGCCCGCTCGGCGGCCTCGCCCGGCAGCCCCTCCCCCTGCCCGGTGAGCAGCAGCGCGGCCGCCGTGCCCGCCAGCGGGGAGCCGGTCCACACGATCCGCTCCGGCGGCTCCAGCCCGGCCTGTTCGTATGCCAGCCCAATGCCCGCCTCGGCCGCCTCGCGGTCCGCGGGGCCGGTCGCCGCGGCCACCGCCCGCCAGTCCACCGCCGTCGTCATCGTCATGGTCGTCACCCGTGTGGTCGGTGTCGTCGTCATACGTCCTCGTCCCCCGCTCTCAGTCCGCCACGACGCGCACGGCGCCCGGCACGTACTCCCGCTGACGCACCACCCGGTACCACCCCTTGGGCAGGGGTATCGCCGCGTGCTCCTCGTGCACCACCCGTCCGCCGTCGGGGAGATGGAGGTACGAGGCGCCGAACGGCCCCGACTCGCGCACCAGCGTGCCCGGTCCGACCACCGCGTGCGCGTGCCCGGTCACCTCGCCGAGCGCCAGCACCAGCCGCCCCCGCCCGTCCCGGGGCTGCCGCGGCAGCGTCTCGGTGCCCGGCGGCAGCGACTCCCGCGCCACCGGCACGATCAGGACGTCTCCCTGTCGGTACATGCCCTCCCCTTCCCCCGCGGCCCGCATCGCGACCGCAGCCGTCATCGGTCCACCGGTCGCCGCACGGCGGCCGGTCGATGGTCCTGACGGTACGCAGGGGGTCCGACAACGGCCGACCGACAACTCCCGCCGGGGCCGCTGTCGGTGGCGCTTGGTACAACTCTTCGCACGCCACCGGGAATCACGTACGCCCGATCGAACCCACCAGGAGAACCCGCGCCCATGTCCTACGCCGACAGCCTGACGGAACTGCACGGACTTCCGGTCTTCGACTTCCCGCGGCCCGACGAGGAGCCGCGGCTGCCCGAACCGGACGCCGCGGCCTGGCGCGTCTCCTACAACCCCTACCTCGAGTCGGGCGAGATCTTCGAAGAGCGCTTCGAGCGCTTCCTGTCCACGGTCGGCGCCTCCCGGGTGCGGGCGCTGATCATCGGTCAGTGGGGCGAGGTGTACGACAAGGACGCCGGGGTGATCGTCGATCTGCTGGTGGCCGCCAAGGACCGGCTGACCTCCCTCGAAGCGGTCTTCATCGGCGATCTGACGGCGGAGGACGCCGAGATCTCCTGGATCCAGCAGTCCGATGTGACCCCGGTCCTGGACGCCTACCCCGGGCTGCGGGAGCTGGGCATCCGCGGCGGCTCCGGCCTGCGGTTCCCCGCCGCCGAGCACCAGAATCTGCGCAGGCTCCGCTTCGAGACCGGCGGGCTGCCCGGCGAGGTGGTGCGGGGCGTGGCCGACAGCGAACTGCCCGCCCTGGAGTACCTGGAGATGTGGTTCGGCGTCGAGGACTACGGAGGCGATGCCACCGTCGGCGACCTCGCCCCGCTGCTGTCCGGCGGCCGCTTCCCCGCGCTGCGCCACCTCGGCCTCCAGAACAGCGAGATCCAGGACGAGATCGCCGCCGCCGTCGCCTCCGCGCCGGTCGTCGCCCAGCTCGCATCGCTCGACCTGTCCATGGGCGTGCTCACCGACGAGGGTGCGGCGGCGCTGCTCGACGGCCAGCCGCTCACCCACCTCCGGCGGCTCGACCTGGACCACAACTACTTCTCGGCGTCGATGGAGCAGCGGCTGCGCGACGCCCTGGAGCCGTCCGGGGTGGAGGTCGCGCTGTCCGAGAAGGGCGACGAGGACGAGTACGACGGCGAAGTGGACCGCTACACGGCCGTCGCCGAGTGAGGGCCGCCCGGCACCCGACCACAGACGTCAGGACATACGTGAGGAGCGTCCAGCCATGATCGGCCACTATCAGGAGTCCTTCGCCGGTCTGCCCGTCTGCGACTACACCAGCACGGACACCGGAGCCGATGCCGATGATCTGCCGCCCGCCGAATCCGCCGCCTGGCGGATCGCCACCAACTGGGACGACAGCCGCCCGTTCCCCGAGCTGTGGACGGCGTTCCTGGACACCGTGGCGGCCGACCGCGTCCGCGCGGTGATCATCGGCGACTGGTGGGGCGACGACGGCTACTCCGATGTGCGCCCGGTGCTCGACGCCCTGATCGCGTCCGCGGACCGGCTGCCCGCGCTGCGCGGGCTGTTCCTCGCCGACGTGATGTCCGAGCAGTGCCAGCTGTCCTGGCTCCGGATGGACGACGTGGCGCCCGTCCTGGAGGCGTACCCGCGGCTGGAGGAGTTCACGGTGCGCGGCTGCGGCTCGGGAGGGCTCGCCTTCCGGCCGGTGCGCCATGAGCGGCTGCGGGTGCTGCGGTTCGAGTCCGGCGGGCTGCCGGGCGAGGTCGTCCGCGCGGTGGGCGCGAGCGAGCTGCCCCGGCTGGAGCATCTGGCGCTGTGGCTGGGGGTGGAGCAGTACGGCGGCGATGCCACGGTCGCCGATCTCGCGCCGGTCCTCTCCGGTGCCCGCTTCCCCGCGCTGACCCATCTCGGGCTCCAGGACAGCGAGCTCCAGGACGAGATCGCCGCCGCCGTCGCCTCCGCACCGGTCGTGGCCCAGCTCGCCTCGCTCGACCTGTCCATGGGCACGCTCGGCGACGCGGGCGCCGAGGCCCTGCTCACCGGCCAGCCGCTGACCCATCTGCTGGCGCTCGACCTGCACCACCACTATCTGTCCGACGCGATGATGCGGCGGGTGTGCGACGCGCTGGAGCCGTCCGGCGTCGAGGTGAACGTGGCGGAGCAGGAGGAGCCGGACCGCTGGGACGACGACGATGACGGCGAGGAGGAGGAGTACCGCTATGTCGCCGTCTCCGAATAGCGTGCGGCTCGCGGTCGTCGGCAATCCCGGCCATCGCCGGGTGGAGATGTTCGCCGACGCCGCCCTGGCCGCCGGGCTGGCCGCGCCGCGGGTGCTGGCCTGGCGCGATGTGCTGTGCGGCGGTGCGGAGTTCGAGCCGGGCGAGATCGTGCGCATCGAGTCGCCCGGCGAGGACCACGAGGTGGACGAGCTGCTGCGGGGGGCCGGGGACCCGACCCGGGTCGAGGGCACCGCCCGCTGGTACGCCCGGTTCACCGACGCCGCACGGGCCGTCGCCAAGGCCGCGCACACGGCGGGCGCGACCCTGCTGGACGACCCCGGTGAGCTGGCCGTGCTGTTCGACAAGCGGCTGTCCCACGGGGTGCTGGACGCGGCGGGCGTCCCCGTGCCGTATTCGCCGACCTCCGGTCCGCAGGCGCCGCCGGTGCGCGGCTGGGACGATGTGCGGGCGGCGCTCGGCACGGGCGGCATGCACCGTGCGTTCGTCAAGCTCGCGCACGGCTCGTCCGCCTCCGGGGTGCTCGCGGTCGAGTACGCGGGGCCGGGCCGTATTCGCGCCACCACCTCGGTGGAGCGCGCGGAGGACGGTTCGCTCTTCAACTCGCTGCGGGTCCGGCGGTACGACACGGAGCGGGACGTCGCCGCGATCCTGGACACGCTCGCCCCGGACGGGCTGCACATCGAGCGCTGGCTGCCCAAGGCGTCCCAGGACAAGCGCGCCGCCGATCTGCGGGTGGTGGTGATCGACGGCCGGGCGACCCACGCCGTCGTGCGGACCAGCCGCTCCCCCATGACCAATCTCCATCTCGGGGGCGTGCGCGGCGACTTGGCCGCCGCCCGCGCGACCGCGGAGGCGGCCGGGGTGGCGTGGAGCACGGTGCTGGGCACGGCGGAGCGGGCGGCGGCCTGCTTCCCGGACACCCTGTGCGTCGGGGTGGATCTGCTGCCCGGCACCGGGTGGCGGCGGTTCGCCGTCGGCGAGGTCAACGCGTTCGGCGATCTGCTGCCCCGGCTGACCGGGCTGCCCGGCAGCGGCGCCGAGGGCCGGGACACGTACGCGGCGCAGATCGCCGCCGTGGTGCGCACGTACGGGGAGGGCCGCCACGATGCCGTCTGACCCCACGCTCTGCGAACCCGACATGAACGCGGTCGTGGGCAGCCACGATCTGCTGCTGGTCACCCTCGACACCCTGCGCTACGACGTCGCCGCCGAACTCGCGGCCGACGGCCGGATCCCGAACCTGACCGCCCGGATGCCGGGCGGGGCCTGGGAGGAGCGGCATGCGCCCGGCAGCTTCACCTACGCCTCCCACCAGGCCATGTTCGCGGGTTTTCTGCCCACCCCGGCCCGGCCGGGCCCGCACCCGCGGCTGTTCGCGGCACGCTTCGCGGGCAGCGAGACCACGGCCCGGGGCACGTACGTCTACGACACCCCGGACCTGGTGACCGGGCTCGCGGCGGCCGGGTACCGCACGGTGTGCATCGGCGGCGTCGGCTTCTTCACCAAGCGGGGCCCGCTGGGCTCGGTGCTGCCCGGCTACTTCCAGGAGAGCCACTGGGAGCCGGAGTTCGGCGTGCCCTCCTCCACCTCCTTCGAGGCGCAGGTCGCGTGCGCCGAGCAGGTGGCCCGGGACCTCGACCCGGACCGGCGGCTGTTCCTGTTCGTGAACGTGTCCGCGCTGCACCAGCCCAACTGGTTCCATCTGCCGGGCGCCAACCGCGACAGCGGTGACTCGCGCGCCTCCCACGCCGCCGCGCTGGAGTACGTCGACCGCCACATCGGCCGCCTCTTCACCGCGATGAGCGGCCGCGGTCCCGGCTTCGCGATCGTCTGCTCCGACCACGGCACGGCGTACGGCGACGACGGCTACACGGGCCACCGGCTCGGCCACGAGGCCGTCTGGACCGTGCCGTACACCCACTTCTTCCTTGGGACCCCATGACCATCACCACCACCGTCCGCCCGTACCAGTCGTACGTCTACGCCTATCCGCACAAGACCGCGTACCACGCGCTGCCGGACCGGCCCGCGCTGCGCGCACTGTGGGCGGACGAGCCGAAGGACGCGCTGTCGCTGTATCTGCACATCCCGTTCTGCGAGGTGCGCTGCGGCTTCTGCAATCTCTTCACCCGGATCGGCGCCCCGGACGGCCTGGCCACGGCCTATCTGGACGCGCTGGAGCGACAGGCGGACGCGGTGTCCGAGGCGCTGGGCGACGGCGCCCGGTTCGCCGCCGCGGCCTTCGGCGGCGGCACCCCGACGTTCCTGGAGGCGGCCGAGCTGGAGCGGCTGTGCGACATCGCCGAGAAGCGGATGGGCGCGGACCTGGCCGCCGTGCCGCTCTCCGTCGAGGCGTCCCCGGCCACCGCCACCGCCGACCGGCTCGCCGTGCTCGCCGCCCGCGGTACGACACGGCTGAGCCTGGGCGTGCAGAGCTTCGTGGACGCGGAGGCGCGTTCGGCGGTCCGGCCGCAGCGCCGGGCCGACGTCGAGGCGGCGCTGGCCCGGATCCGCGAGGCGGGCATCCCCGTCCTCAACATCGACCTGATCTACGGCATCGACGGCCAGAGCGAGCACAGTTGGCTGCGTTCCCTGGACGCGGCCCTCGCCTGGCGCCCCGAGGAGCTGTATCTCTACCCCCTCTACGTCCGCCCGCTGACCGGCCTCGGCCGCAAGGAGGCCGCCGAGACCGACCACGAGTGGGACGAGCGGCGGCTGCGGCTGTACCGGCTGGGCCGGGACCATCTGCTCGGACGCGGCTATGAGCAGGTCTCGATGCGCATGTTCCGCCGCGCGGACGCGCCCTCGACCGCGTCCGGGACCGGCGGCGGGGACTACGCCTGCCAGACGGACGGCATGATCGGCCTGGGCTGCGGCGCCCGCTCCTACACCTCCGGGCTGCACTACTCCTTCGACTACGCGGTCGACATGCGGGAGATACGCGGCATCATCGACGACTACGTCTCCCGGCCCGCGGCCGACTTCGGGCACGCCGAACACGGCCGGGCGATCACCGGAGAGGAGGCCCGCCGCCGCCATCTGCTCCAGTCCGTCCTCCAGGCCGAGGGCCTGGACGTGGCCGCGTACCGGGCGCGGTTCGCCGCCGACCCGGCCGAGGACTTCCCCGAGGAGCTGGCCCGGTTCGCCGCGCGCGGCTGGCTGGATCCGGCCGCGGAGCCCGGCCGGCTGAGACTGTCGGCGGAGGGACTGGCGCACTCCGACGCGCTCGGCCCCGAGCTGTTCTCGCCCGCCGTGCGCGCCGCGATGGCCGCGTACGAGGCGAAGTGATCGAGGGGGCCGCCACCGTGGACCTGACGATCCTGTACCGGGGCCCGCTGGCCTCCTGCGACTACGACTGTCCGTACTGCCCGTTCGCCAAGCGGCGCGACAGCCGGGAGGCGCTGCGCGCCGACCGGGCCGCGCTGGAGCGCTTCACGGCATGGGCCCGGGAGCAGTCGGGCGACCGGCTGTCGGTGTTGTTCACACCGTGGGGCGAGGGGCTGACGCGCTCCTGGTACCGCCGTGCGCTCACCGAGCTGAGCCGTCTTCCGCACATCGAGCGGGTGGCGATCCAGACCAATCTGAGCTGCCGCACCGACTGGACGGCCGAGGCCGACCGCGACACGCTCGCGCTGTGGTGCACGTACCACCCGGGCCAGACGCCGCGGGACCGGTTCCTGGCCAAGTGCCGGGAGCTGGCCGCGCGCAGGGTGCGCCACAGCGTGGGCATCGTCGGTCTCCCCGGCCATCTCGACCAGGCCCGCAGGCTGCGCGCCGAGCTGCCCGAGCAGGTCTATCTGTGGGTGAACGCGGCGGAGGGCCACACCTACACGGACGCCGAGGCCGCCGACTGGACGGCGCTCGACCCGCTCTTCGGCTACAGCCGCCATCCGCACCGGAGCGCCGGTCTGCCGTGCCGGACCGGCGCCTCGGTGATCTCGGTGGACGGTGACGGCACGGTGCGCCGCTGCCACTTCGTCCGCACGGAGCTGGGCAATCTGTACGACGGTTCGTACCGCGCGGCGCTGCGGCCCCGGGCCTGTCCGCTCGCCGTGTGCGACTGCCACATCGGCTACGTCCACCTGGAGTCGCTGCCGCTGTACGACGTGTTCGCGGGCGGGGTCCTGGAGCGGATCCCCGCCACGCTCACTCATCGGTCCTTGCGGCCCACCCCGCCGTAGACCCCGACGGACGCGAGCGCCCCGGCGTCCGGCGGCGGCCCGTCCGGGCGCCACAGCGGCGCCCGCACCAGCCCCGGGTCGAGCATCGTGAACCCGTCGAAGAACGGGACGATCTCGGCGTGGCCGCGCAGGCTCAGCCGGGCGGTGGACTTCCGGTACACCTCGTCGGCCACCCGGTCGGGGCCGTGGAAGTCCACGGTGCCGTGGCTGATCACCAGATGGCTGCCGGGGACCATCGGCTCGGTCAGGGTGGCGATGATCCCCGCCGGGTCCTCCGCGTCCGAGACGAAGTGGAGGACGGCGACCAGCAGCAGCGCCACGGGCTGAGAGAAGTCGATGCCGTCGCGCACCGCCGGATGCACCAGGATGTCGGCGGGTCTGCGCGCGTCGGCCGACGCGAAGTGCGTCCCGGGGGTGCTGGTCAGTTTGGCGTCCGCGTGCGCGGCGACGATCGGGTCGTTGTCGATGTACACGACCCGGGTGTCCGGGGCGATCTCCCGGGCCACTTCATGGGTGTTGGGCGAGGTCGGTATGCCCGTCCCGATGTCGATGATCTGCCGTACGCCGCTCGCCACCACCGTGCGGACGGCGCGCAGCAGGAACTGGCGGTTGGCGCGAGCACTGTCGAGGATGTCCGGGGACTGCTCGATGATGCGCTCGGCGGCCTCCCGGTCGATCTCGTAGTTGTCCTTTCCCCCCAGGTAGTAGTCGTACATCCGGGCCGGATGCGGTTTGCTGGTGTCGATGTCCTGGCCGGACACGAGCGATCCGGAGATCCGCGACGCGGATAATCTCTGGCCGGGTAATCGCTGTCCGGGTAATCGTCGGTCGGTCACACCATGTCCCCTTGTCTGTCCCCCTCGTTCCCCCTCGGTCGCGCGGGCGTCACAGGAGCAGGAAGTCGGCCTCGCCCGCCTTCGCCCCCTGGATGAAGCGCTTCATCTCCAGGTGGGTGTAGATCAGGGCCGGTCCGTCCGGGTCGGTCGACTGGCGCAGCGCCACCCGACCGTCCTTCAACCTCATCGCCTCGACGCAGCTTCCCCCATTGCCACCGCTCCACGGCTTGTGCCAGCCCTCGGAACCGAGGTCCCTGGCCGGCATGCCGCTGTAGACGCGGCTCCCGCATATGCGATCCATCGTTCAGATCTCCTTGCGAATGCCACTCAGAATGGCCTGAGTGGTCTGTGCAGGCGCGGCCTGCGCGCACATCCGGTCCAGGGCCTCCAGGAACGCCGAGACGTCATCGCGCTGGTCGAAGTAGGAGCCGCTCACGAGCGTCTCCGTATACGCGATGTCGGGCAGCTCCGGGATCGGGAACCGGAAGATATGGAAGGGGCCGTACATCGCCGGGTGCGGGCCGGCGTCGAACGGCATGACCTGCAATCTGATCTGGGGTGAGTCGGCGACCTCGATCAGCCGGCCGATCTGGGCCCGCATGGTCTCGGGCCCGCCGATGGGACGGCGCAGCACCGTCTCGTCCATCACCACCCACAGCATCGGCGGATCGGGGCGGCGCAACAGGGCCTGCCGCTCCATCCGCAGCGCGACGTTGCGCTCGATCTCGGTCTCGGGGGCGTGCGGCATGCCCGCGCGGAGCACCGCGCGGGAGTAGTCCTCGGTCTGGAGCAGGCCGGGGATGTAATGCGGCTCGTAGGCGCGGATGAGGTTGGCTTCCACCTCGAGGCTCACGAACGTGTTGAACCAGTCGGGCAGGACGTCCCGGAACCGGTGCCACCAGCCGTTCTTGTTGGCCTCCCTGGCAAGGGAGAGGAAGGCCTCGACTTCTTCGGGGTCGGTGACGCCGTACGTGCGCAGCAGCTTCTCGACGTACGGGAGCTTCAGGCCGACCTCGGCCTTCTCCATGCGCCGGATCGTGGCATGGGTGACGTCGAGCGCCCGCCCGGCCTGTTCGAAGGACAGCCCGGACTTCTCGCGAAGGTCCTGGAGTCGCTTGCCGAGCACGACCCGCAGGACGGTCGGGGCACCACCCGACCGCGCATCCGCCACTATCGTCCCCCTCCACTTACTGTCACAGCACAGCAGTCTGGCATGGGCTCAGCTTTCGGAACAGTCTGTCCTTGCGATTCTGTAATTTACAGACTGAACCTTGTCACAAGCGATCGTGACAGAGCATAGTGTGGGCGTGGCTCCTTCCTACGAGGCTCTCCGGTTAGGGCACAGCGGCTCGACGGTCGCTGCGTGCCTTCAGGACGCGTTTCGTCTCCCGGCGCTGAGCACGTCCGTCGCGGAGGCGAGAAGGCATGTCGTCCTGCGGCTGCGCTCGTGGGGTGTCGACCAGGACACCCGCGACAGCGCCGAATTGGTGGTTTCCGAGCTGTTCACCAACGCGGTCCGCCACACCTCCAGCGACGAGGTGCGCTGTTCCTTGCAGCTGATGGGGACCCGGCTGCGGCTCGAGGTGGCCGACCAGGGCTGCGCGCGCACGGTGCCGCAGGCGCGGTCGTCGGTGAGCGTGGATCAGGAAGGCGGACGCGGGCTGATGCTGGTGGAGGCCCTGTCCCAGGCATGGGGCGTACGGCCCCACACGGGCGGCGCGGGCCGCGCCGTATGGGCCTACCTGGCCTGAAGGCCCCAGCCTCGGGGCTCAGGGCCGCAGCGGCAGCAGATCCGGTCGCTTGGGCTCCACATGGTCCCCCGAGGACACCCCGCGCAGCCGCCGCCCGATCCAGGGCACCAGATACTCGCGCGCCCAGTGGATGTTGTCCCGGCGCACCTCGGCGGGGGTGCGCTGCCCCTCGTCCGGCCACGGCTGGTCGGGGTCGGCGGGCACCTCGAGACCGAGCACCTGACCGGCCCGCAGCGCGACCCGGGTGTGCCCGTCGGGCGACAGATGGAGCCGGTCGTCGTCCCAGGCCCGCCGGTCCTGCACCGAGCGCAGCGACCACAGGTCGAGCACCGGGCAGTCGTAGCGGTCGGCGATCGCCCGCACATGCGCCGTGTACGTGGCGATCTTGCCCCGCAGATGGCGGAGCACCGGAATCCCCCGGGTGTCGAAGCCGGTGCACAACAGCACGGTGGGCACCCGGGCGGTGAGGTCCGCGACGGCGGCCTCGTAGCGCCGGGCGACATCGTCGGGGTCACTTCCGGGCCGCAGGATGTCGTTGCCGCCCGCGCAGAAGGTGACCAGGTCGGGACCGAGGTCGATCGCCCGCGGCACCTGCTCCTCGACGATCGGGTCCAGGAGCCGGCCGCGCACGGCGAGGTTGGCGTAGCGGAATTCGTGTTCGGGCCGCCGGTCGGAGAGGAGCACGGCGAGCCGGTCGGCCCATCCGATGAAGACGCCGTCCGGGCCCGGGTCGCCGACGCCCTCGGTGAAACTGTCGCCGATGGCTGCGTACGACCCGATCACTTCACTCTTGAGTCTTTGCGAATCGTCTGCCACATCCGGACATCATTCACCCCGACACGTGACCTACGCCACCGTAACCCGCCCTTGACCAGGGGTGAGTTATCCCACCTAGTCAGTTCGGCGGAGGTGGAATACGGCGGCGTCCAGGTCACCGCGCAGCCCGGTGCGCAGACCGTGATGGGCGAGCACCGCGCCCCGGCGGACGGTCCCGGTGGCCAGGTCCTCGTACGCGGCGGCCGGGTCCAGGCCGCGCAGCCGCACCCGGGGCTGGGGTTCGCCGTAGCTCTGCCCGTGCAGCCACGCCAGCACCACGCTTTCCTCGCCGCGTACGTACTGCACGGCGCTGAGCCCGCCGTCGCCGGGCGGCCGCAGCCGGTACTGCTCACCGTGCTGGACGACGGGCCGGATCCGCTTGTAGAGCGCCACCCAGTCGCGGGCCTCGGTGAGTTCGGCCTCGCTCCACTTCGTCAGGTCACCGCCCACGCCCAGCACCCCGGCCATGGCGCTGATGAAGCGGAAGCCGAGCCCGCTGGTGCGCTGGTTGCCCATCACGTTCGGGCTGTCGGTGACCCAGGCGGCCATCACCCGGGCCGGGTGCAGCTGGCTGAAGCCGTGCTGGATGGCGAGGCGATCCAGCGGGTCGGTGTTGTCCGAGGTCCACACCTGGTCGGTGAGGCCGAGGATGCCCAGGTCGATCCGGCCGCCACCGCCCGAACAGGACTCGAAGGCGACACCGGGGTGAGCGGCGCGCAGCCGCCCCAGCAGGTCGTACAGCCCCCGGACGTGCTCGATGCCGAGCCGCTGCGGATACGGGTCGCCGGGCCAGCCGGGGTCGGTGAAGGAGCGGTTGAAGTCCCACTTCACATAGTCGATGGGGGCGCTGCTCAGCAGGGTGTCCAGCCGCTCCCACAGATACGCGCGGACGTCCGTCCGGGCGAGGTTGAGCACCAGCTGGTTGCGGAACTCGGTGCGGGTGCGGCCGGGGTGGTGCTGCACCCAGTCGGGGTGGGCGCGGTAGAGGTCGCTGTCGGCGTTGACCATCTCCGGTTCGACCCAGATGCCGAACCGCATGCCCAAGCCGTGCACCTCGTCGGCGAGGGGCTTCAGCCCGTGCGGGAAGCGGTCCGGGTTGGGGGTCCAGTCGCCGAGCCCGGCCCGGTCGCTGGTGCGGGACCCGAACCAGCCGTCGTCCACGACGAACAGCTCGACGCCGAGCCCGGCGGCGAGCCGGGCGAGGGAGCGCTGCTGCTCCTCGCTCACCTCGAACTCGGTGGCCTCCCAGGAGTTGTAGAGGACCGGCCGCTCCCGGTCGGCGCCGGGGACGACGTGGGCGAGCTGCCAGGCGTGCCATCCGCGGCTCGCGGCCCCGAAGCCGCCGTCGGTCCACAGGCCCGCGAAGACCGGGGTGGTGAAGGACTCGCCGGGCGCGAGGAGCAGCAGCCCCGCCTCGTCGTGTCCGACGCCACCGACGGTCTGCACGCTGCCGTCGGCGAGCCGCTGGACGGCGATCCGCCAGGACCCGGACCAGGCGAGCGCGCAGCTGTGCACCTCGCCGCTCTCCTCGGTGGCCGTGCCGTCGTCGATCGCGATCCAGGGCAGATGCTGATGGCTGGTGTGGCCGCGGCGGCTGCCGATGACCTTCTCGCCGGGGGTGAGGTCGGTGCGGGCGAGTCGGCTCTCGGCGGCCCACCGCCCGTACAGATGGCTCAGCCGCCGCCGTTCGCCGACCGGCAGCGACCAGGCGGCGGAGTCGGCGCGCAGCAGTTCCAGCGGGGCGTCGCCCGGGGCGCCGGTGTGAGTGAGGGTAGCCCAGCGCTCGATGACGTCGCCGTCGTCCCGCATCCGGTAGTGGAGGGTGATGTCGAGGTGGTGGAGCGGGTCGTGGAAGCGCAGCCGCAGCTCGTCGCCGTCGGCGGTGCTGACGGTGCTCTCTTCGAAGCGCCACTCGGTGCCCCGTACGCCCGCCCCGCGGACGGACAGGGCGGGGCGCACGAAGCGCGGGCCGCCCTCTACCGGGTACTCCTCGCGCCCGTCCAGCGGTGATTCGAACCCTCGCTCAGCGGGCAGAGGTTCGGCGGCGAGGGCCTCGGCGTCCGGAACCGTGAGGCGCGGACCCCAGTGGAGATGGAGCAAGGTGTCCTCGTCGGTGAGGTGCAGGGCGTAGCTGCTGTGTCGCCCCGAGAGCAGCCAGAGCCGACCGTTTCCGCCGATTTCAATCATCACACGTCCCCAATTCCCCACAGGTCCCAACATCATCGGTCAGGGTTTCCCGGACGGCAATGGCCCCCGCTCGCGATCCGCAGAACTGATTGCAGCAGGAACGCAATGTCGTATGGTCAGCAGAGCCCGCCTCGTCGACGAGCGGCGCGGCGGCCGATCGTGAGGAGCGCCCGTGACGCAGCCGTCGCCGCAGGTCCCGCAGGCCGAACCCGAACTGGTGGGGGTACGGAACTTCCGTGACGTCGGCGGGCTGCCGACCGCCGACGGCCGGCGCGTACGGCCCGGTGTGCTCTTCCGCAGCGGCCACCTCGCCCATGCCACCGACAGCGACGCGGCCTTCCTCGACTCGCTCGGCCTGCACACCGTCTTCGACTTCCGCAACGCGGCCGACATCAAGCTGGAGGGCCCGGACGTCTCCCTCACCGGCGTGCGGAACGTGAACCTCCCGCTGTCCGACCCGGCCGACGGCGCCGGGTTCTGGACCATGGTGCGCGAGGGCGACCTCAACACCCTGCGCGAGCTGCTGGACGACGGGCGCGCCGAGCGGCGGATGATCAACGCGTACCGGGCCATCATCACCAGCCGCATCGTCGAGCACGGCCGGGTGCTCAGCGCCATGGCGGAGGACAGCTCCCCCGTGCTGATGCACTGTTCCGCGGGCAAGGACCGGGCCGGTCTGTCGGTCGCGGTGACCCTGCTCGCGCTCGGGGTCGACCGGGAGGCCATCGAGGCCGACTACCTGGAGTCGGCCGCCGCCCACCGCCGCTACAAGATCTGGCGCAAGGGCAACCCCGCGGACGGATCCGACCCCATGTCCCCGGAGGTGCTGGCCCTGCTGAGCCCGCTCTTCGACGCACGCTCCACCTATCTGGCGGCGGCGTTCGAGACGATAGAGGAGACCTGGGGCACCACCGAGCGCTATCTCACCGAGGGCCTGGGGCTGACCGCCCCGCAGCGCGAGCGGCTGCGGGACCGGATGCTCACCGGCTGACGGCCCGCTTCCGTCAGCGAAGGCCCGGCCGCCCCCAAGGGGTGTCGGCCTCGGGCTCGGTGACCCACCCCGCCGTCAGCACCAGACCGCTGGCCCGGTGCACGGCCAGGAAGCCGAACGGGCGGTCGTACGTCACCGAGATCCGCTTCGCCGTCCGCTGCGGCGGGCCCCCGCCCGGGGCCAGGGCCATCGCGGTCACGGCCGCCGCCCAGAACCCCTCGGCGCTGAACGACGCCGTCATGGACTGCTGACCGGAGGAGATCGCCAGCGCGCTGGGGCTGATGCCCGGGAAGTGGCCGCGGGAGGTGTCCTGCGCGGTGCGCAGCCCGAACAGCTCCGCGTGCCGCAGCAGATCGTGCCGGGCGTTCACGGTGAACTGCGGGGTGGTGAGGCCGACCGACGGGGTGTCGTCCCAGCTCGCGACCTCCGTGACCGTGACGCCGGGCCCCGCCTCGCCGAACGGCAGCGCCGAGCCTCCCCACCCCGGGTACGCCCCGGCCACCGCGCCGATCCCGGCCTCCAGCACCTCGCCGCCCGGTGTGCCCTCGCCGCCGAGGACCAGGTGGACGTCGAGTCCGTTGTCGCCCGCGACCCCGGACAGGGTGAGCGGACCGGCCGGGCTCTCGGGGACCACGCGCAGCACCCCGTCGAGGTCGTCCGTCGTCCGCCGGAGACCGGCCAGCGACCGGCCCTGCCACGGCCCGTCCTTCGGTGTCAGCATCCCCGGCTGGAAGGGCTGCTGCCAAGCCGTCTTCACCATGAGCGCCCCGGCCAGCACCAGCTGCGTGACGGGCGTCAGCGGCACCGGCATCTCGGCGATCGCGCCCCCGGTGTGCCGGGACGCCCACGCGTCCAGCTCCTTGCCGTCGCGCTCGGTGTCGCCGGTCAGCACCCCGCGCACGCCCTGCGGAAGCTCCGCCTCCCATTCGGGCCGCACCGGCAGGTCGTGACGGGTCCACAGTCCGGTGGCCGCCGCCACGCCGTCCATCGCGTCCATCGCCCCGACGATCTCGCGGCCGAGCGCCGTGGCACCGTCCGCACCGACGCCGAGCGCAGCCTCCAGCTCGCCGCGCGCCGGGCCACCGGCCGCGCCCGCGAGCAGGGCGAGCAGCGGCCAGGCCCCGGCGCCGGTGAGGACGGTGGACTCCTCGCCGCTCACGGCGGCCCGCGCCCATCGTCCGGTCAGCGCGTTGACGGCCCCCACGGCGGTCGCGTCGGTCATCGCCGGTCCCCTCCTCGTCAGCGGTTGGCCACCGCCTGCTTGACGAGGGTCCGGCCGAACTCCCACATCAGACCGCCGCCCCCGTGTGCGTCATCCATGACCGCCGTGAACGCGTCGACGAAGCGGTCCACTTCCCGCTCGCCGATGATCAACGGCGGAATCAGCTTAATGACCTCCAGATGGTCGCCGGAGACCTGGGTGAGGATGCGATGGCGCTGGAGCAGCGGGGCAACGACCATCTGCGCGAACAGGCCCTTCCGCGCGGTCTGGAGCATCGCCCAGCGGCTGCGCAGCCCGAGCGAGTCCGGCTTGCCGAACTCGATGCCGATCATCAGCCCGCGGCCGCGTACGTCGTGCAGCAGCTCGTACCGGTCGATGAGCGCGGTGAGCCGGTCGCGCAGCAGCTCGCCGGTGCGGCGGGCGTTGGCGACGATCTGCTCGTCCTCCATGACGGCGAGGACGGCGAGCCCCGCCGCCATGGCCTGCGCGTTGGCCCCGAAGCTGGCGGAGTGCACCAGCACCCGGTCCATGGAGGAGTAGACCCGTTTGAAGATCCAGTCCTTGCCGAGGGTCGCGCCGACGGGGACGTAGCCACCGGAGAGGGCCTTGGCCACGCACACCAGGTCCGGTTCGACGCCGTCCTCGTGGGCGTAGGCGAAGAAGTCCCCGGTGCGGCCGAGTCCCGTCTGCACCTCGTCGGCGATCAGCAGCGCCTTGTGGCGGTGCAGCAGCTCCTGCGCGGCGCGCAGGAAGCCCGGCGGAGCCTCGTGCACCCCCTTGCCCTGGATCGGTTCGACGACGAACCCGGCGACGTCCCCGCGCTTCAGCTCCCGCTCCAGCGCGCCCAGGTCGCCCATCGCGATCGCGGTGTCGGGCAGCAGCGGGGCGAAGCCGTCACGGAAGCCGTCCTCGCCGTTGACCGACAGCGAGCCGGTGGTGAGCCCGTGGAAGGCGTGCTCGCAGTAGAGGACGCGCGGCTTGCGGGTCGCGTAGCGGGCGAACTTGAGCGCGGTCTCGACGGCCTCCGTACCGCTGTTGCCGAAGAAGACCCGGTCCAGGTGCGGGGCGTGGCCGAGCAGCTTCTCGGCGAGCAGCCCGGGCAGCGGCTGGCAGTCGAAGCGGGTCAGATCGGCGAGCGAGGCGTCCAGGACGTCGTGCAGCGCCTTGCGGACGACGGGGTGGTGGCGGCCCAGGCCCATCACCCCGAAACCGGCGAGCATGTCCAGGTAGTCCTGGCCCTCGTCGTCCCAGAAGTACGCGCCCTCGGCCCGCTCGTAGACCTTGTCGAAACCGATGGTGTGCAGCATCCGCGGCAGTTGGTGGTTGAGGTACCGGGCGTGCAGGTCGTAGCGCTCGGACCCGCGCCCGGCCAGGAGCTTGCCCAGGTCGAAACCCGAGCGCTGCTCGGCTGCTGTCATGCGTCCCTCTCCTTGGCGGCGGCCTCCCCGGTGGCAGTGCGCGCATCGGCGCGGGCGAGGGCCGCACCGATGTGGCCCGCTATCTCGGCGGGGGTGAGTCCGATGTCGGCGAGTACTTCGCCGCGCTTGGCGTGCGGCAGGAACGCCTCGGGGATGCCGAAGGTGCGCAGCGGCAGGTCGACCCCGGCGTCCCGCAGCGCCTGGCCGATCGCCGCGCCCACCCCGGCGCTGCGCACGTTGTCCTCGACGACGGCCACCGCGCGGTGGCGGGCCGCGAGCGCGGGCAGTTCGGGGTCCACGGGCTTGACCCAGCGCGGGTCGACCACCGTGCAGCCGATGCCGCGCTCGGCCAGCAGCCCGGCGGCACGCAGCCCGACCGGCGCCATGACCCCGGCCACCACGAGCAGGACGTCGTCGCCGCGGCACAGCACGTCCATCCCGCCGATCCGCGCAAGCGCCGGGACGGGCTGCCCCACCGACTCCTTGGGGAAGCGGACGACGGTCGGCGCGTCGTCCACGTCGATGGCCTCCCTCAGCTGGGCGCGCAGCTGGTCCGCGTCGCGCGGGGCGGCGATCCGCAGGCCCGGCACCACCTGGAGGACGGACATGTCCCACATGCCGTTGTGGCTGGGCCCGTCGGTGCCGGTCACCCCGGCCCGGTCGAGGACGAACGTCACCCCGCACCGGTGCAGGGCCACGTCCATCAGCAGCTGGTCGAAGGCGCGGTTGAGGAACGTCGCGTAGACGGCGACGACCGGGTGCAGCCCACCGGTGGCGAGCCCGGCCGCCGACACGGCCGCGTGCTGCTCGGCGATGCCGACGTCCCACACCCGGTCCGGGTACACCTCGGCGAAGCCCGCGAGGCCCACCGGGTCGAGCATCGCGGCGGTGAGCGCCACCACATCGGGCCGCTCGGCCCCGATCCGCACCATCTCCTCGCCGAACACCGACGTCCACGACCGGCCGCCGGAGGGGATGAGGGGGGCGCAGGTGAGCGGGTCCATCGCGGCGACGGTGTGGAAGCGGTCGGCCTCGTCCTCCAGGGCGGGCCGGTAGCCCCGCCCCTTCTCGGTGAGGCAGTGCACCAGGACGGGCCCGTGGAACCGCTTGGCGCGGCGCAGCGCCCCCTCGACGGCGTCCATGTCGTGCCCGTCGATCGGGCCCACGTACTTCAGCCCCAGGTCCTCGAACATGCCCTGCGGCGCGAAGGTCTCCTTGAACCCCTTCTTGGCGCCGTGCAGCGATCCGTACAGCGGCTGGCCGACGACGGGGGTGCGCTGGAGGACGTCCTTGCCCCAGGCGAGGAAGCGTTCGTAGCCGTCGGTGGTGCGGAGGGTGGCGAGGTGGCCGGCGAGGCCGCCGATGGTGGGGGCGTAGGAGCGTTCGTTGTCGTTGACGACGATGATCAGCGGGCGGTCGCGGGCGGCGGCGATGTTGTTGAGCGCCTCCCAGGCCATGCCGCCGGTGAGCGCGCCGTCGCCGATGACCGCGACCACGTGGTCGGTGCGGCCGCGGATCTCGTTGGCCTTGGCGAGGCCGTCGGCCCAGCCCAGCACGGTGGAGGCGTGGCTGTTCTCGATGACGTCGTGCTCGGACTCGGCGCGCGACGGATAACCGGAGAGCCCGCCCTTCCCGCGGAGCTTGGAGAAGTCCTGGCGGCCGGTGAGCAGCTTGTGGACGTAACTCTGGTGGCCGGTGTCCCACAGGATGCGGTCGGCGGGCGAGTCGAAGACGCGGTGCAGGGCTATGGACAGCTCGACGACGCCCAGGTTGGGGCCCAGGTGGCCGCCGGTCCTGGCGACCGCGGTGATCAGGAACTCCCGGACCTCCTGGGCGAGCGCGGTACGTTCCTCCCCGGTCAGCGCCTTGAGGTCGTGCGGGCCCCGGATGTTCTCCAGTAGCGGCATGCTCGGTTCCCCTCCTCGGGTGTCAGCCCACGGCGCTCTCGCGGGCCGCGCGCAGCGACTCCTTGAGCGAGCCCATGGTGGCCAGGACGGCGGTGGGCTCGTAGCCGCAGTGGGCCATGCAGTTGTCGCAGCGCGGGTCCTTGCCCCGGCCGTACTTGTCCCAGTCGGTCTCCTCGATCAGCTGGCGGTAGGTGGGGACGTAACCGTCGCTCATCAGGTAGCAGGGGCGCTGCCAGCCGAAGAGCGAGTAGTTGGGGATGCCCCAGGCGGTGCACGGGAAGTCGGTCCTGCCCTCCAGGAAGTCCAGGAAGAGCGGGCTGTGGTTGAGCCGCCAGCGCCTGCGGTTGCCGCCCGCGAACGCCTTCCGGAACAGCTCGCGGGTCTGCTCCACCCCCAGGAAGTGCTCCTGGTCGGGCGCCTTCTCGTAGGCGTAGGCGGGCGAGATCATCATCTCGTCCACCTTGAGGTCGTCATTGAGGAAGTCGAGCACCTCGACGACGGTCTGCGGGGTGTCGGTATTGAAGAAGGTGGAATTGGTGGTGACCCGGAAACCACGCCGCTTGGCCTCCCTGATCGCCTCCACCGCCTCGTCGAACACCCCCTCCTTCGCCACCGACGCGTCATGGCGCTCGCGCAGCCCGTCGATGTGCACGGCGAACGCGAAATACGGGGAAGGGGTGAAGTTGTCCATCTTCTTCCGCAGCAGCATCGCGTTGGTGCACAGGAAGACGTACTTCTTCCGCCGCACCAGCTGCCGGACGATCTCGTCGATCTGCGGATGCATCAGGGGCTCACCGCCCGCGATGGACACCATCGGGGCGCCCGACTCCAGCACCGCGCCGACCGCCTGCGCCACCGGCATGCGCTGCTTGAGCACCCCCGCCGGATGCTGGATCTTGCCGCAGCCCTCGCACTTGAGATTGCAGGCGAACAGCGGCTCCAACTCCACGATCAGCGGGAACTTGTCCCGCCGCTTGAGCACCTTCTGGTCAAAGAGATACGTCGCGACCCGGATGGTCTGGCGGAGCGGCATGGCCATCTAGCTCATCTCCTGAGAGGAAAGAGGAACGGTGCCAGTCATAGAAAGCGGGAAGAACAGTTCGTAGTACCCGGAAAGCCGATATTCCACCGCGCAGCGTCCCGATGCGGACCAGCTCATGTTCAGGAGCGTCCACGATCACCCGGACGGCCGCAACCGGGCGTGCCCCACCGCGCACCGCGCTGCGCAGGGTGGCGGCGGATTCCATGTCCACCGCGATGGCCCCGGTGGCGTGCAGTTCGGCCCGCTCCGCACCCCGCACCACATGGTTGGATCCGGCGACGGGCCCGATGTGGACGGTGCGGGTACGCCCGGCGCCGCCGCGGGCCCGCCGGGCGTGGCGGGCCAGCGCCTCGGCGAGGATCCGGCTGCCGTGGCACGGGGTGCGACCGGACGGGTCGCGGGTCTCGTCGGCCACCACCAGGTCCCCCGGGTGCATCCCCGGCGCCAGCCCGGCGCAGAAACCGGTGGCGACGACGGCGGTACGGACGCCCCGGCCCGGCCCCTCGGCCAGCGCACGGCTCACCGCCCGCTCGGCCGCCTGCGGTCCCATGCCGGTGCGCAGCACCGTCACCGGCCCGGCGGCGGCCCCGGAACCGGCCGCGCCGAGACCGGCCCCCCGCAGCGCGAACCGCTCGATGCCGAGCGCGCAGGCGATCAGCAGCGGGGCAGCGCCGGTGTCCGGGGCCGGTCCGGAGGCCATCAGGTCCTCCGCGGCCGCGCCCCGGTGGCCTCACCGCTCACATAGCGCCCGAGCGCGGTGAGCGGGAAGACCAGCCGGTACAGGTGGTAGTTGATGGAGAAGTCCCAGGGGAACCCGGTCCCGGTGAAGTACGGCTCGTCCCAGGAGCCGTCCTGGTCCTGGGTGGCCGCGAGCCAGCCGACCGCGCGCTCGACCGCCTTGCTCTCCCGCTCCCCCGCCGCCAGCAGCGCCAGCAGCGCCCACGCGGTCTGGGAGGCGGTGGAGGTCCCGTGGCCGATCCACTCGGGGTCGGGGTACGAGCGCTGGTCCTCGCCCCAGCCGCCGTCCTCGTTCTGCACGCTCTCCAGCCAGCGCACGGCCCGCCGGATGGCCGGGTGGGAGGCCGGGATCCCGGCGGCGACCAGGGCGGGGACGACGGAGCCGGTCCCGTACACATAGTTGGTGCCCCAGCGGCCGAACCAGGCGCCGCTGGGCTCCTGCTCGGCCAGCAGCCAGGCGACGGCGCGCCGGGTGCGCGGGTCGCGGGCGCCGCCCTCGTGGGCCAGCATCTCCACGACATGGGCGGTGACGTCGGCCGACGGCGGGTCGATGACCTCGCCGAAGTCGCAGAACGGCAGCCGGTTGGGCAGCGGGCTGGTGTTGTCGACGTCGAACGCGCCCCACGCCCCGTTCCGGGACTGCATGCCCAGCGTCCAGCGCACCCCGCGCCGCACGGCCGCCGCGATCCGCTCCGGGTCGGGGTGGTCGACGCGGCGCAGCGCGAGGATGACCTCGGCGGTGTCGTCGATGTCGGGGTAGTTGTCGTTGTCGAACTCGAACGCCCAGCCGCCGGGGGCGAGCCGGGGCCGCTTGACCGACCAGTCGCCGGGCCGGTCGATCTGCTCGGCGAGCATCCAGTCGGCGCTCTTGACCAGGGCGGGGTGGTCGGGGGCGAGTCCGGCGTCGGCGAGCGCGATGACGGCCAGGCAGGTGTCCCAGACCGGGGACTGACAGGCCTCGATCATGCGGCTGCCGTCCTCGCGCCACACGGCGAAGCGGTCCAGCGACTCCAGTCCGGCGCGCATCACCGGGTGGTCGAGGTCGTAGCCGAGGAGGTGGAGCGCGATCACGGAGTAGACGGCGGGCGGCTGGATGCCTCCCCAGCAGCCGTCGTTCTCCTGCCGCTCCACGATCCAGCGGGCGCAGGAGCGCAGCGCGGCCCGGCGCAGCGGGCGCAGCGCCACCTTGCGGTAGAGGTGCAGGGCCCGGTCCAGCCGCTGGAAGGCGCCGTCCCAGGAGGCGAGGGGGGCGGCGGGGCGCGGCGGATGGGGTCTTCGCGGGTCGGCGTGCAGCTCGTCGAGGAGGAACGGGGCGGGGCGCACCGGGCGCTTCGCGGAGACGATGGTGAGCGGCACGATGGTCTGCCGCGCCCAGCAGCCGAAGTCGTACAGGTTGAGCGGCAGCCACGACGGGAAGTAGATGATCTCCGGTGGCAGTTCGGGCAGGTCCTCCCAGCGCCACCAGCCGAAGAGCGCCAGCCAGATGCGGGTGAAGACGCGGCTGCTCGCGACGCCCCCGTTGTTCCGCACCCAGGCCGAGGCGGCCGCCATGTGGGGTGCGTCGGGCGCGTCACCGGCCAGCCGGAGGGCGACGTACGCCTCGATGGTGGCGGACAGCTCCGGCGGGCCGCCGTGGAAGGTGGCCCAGGTGCCGTCAGCGGCCTGCTGCGACCGGATGTAGCGGCCTGCGGCGTCGAGCACGTCGGGGTTCTGGATGCCGAGGAAGTGCCGGAGCATCAGGTCCTCGGCGTCCATGGTGACGTTGGTCTCCAGGTCGCCTTTCCACCAGCCCTGCTCGTCCTGGCGGGAGAGCAGGTGCTGGACCGCGCGGGCCGTCGCCTTGCGGGCGAGCACTAACGTCTCGGACTCGGATGACTCGGACGGTTGGACGGTTGTCGCTGTCATGGCTTCCCCTCTGCAGTGTGATCTGCCGTCGTTGGGGCCTCCGTCGGCCGGCACCGGGCTGGTGCCGGCCGGCGACTGCGAGCCTGGTCCTTCTCCTACGGGCCTAGGCGCGGTCAGTGATTGATCATCGCTCCCGGACGACGACGAAGTCCGCGAGCGCCACGAACTGGTCTCGTACCTCGCCGGGCATGTCCACCTCGTCGAGGGCTTCGATGGCCGTCGCGTACTGCCGTCGGGCCTCCGCCGAGGTCCAGTCCCGGCCGCCCGCCTCCTCGATCAGCGCGGCGCGGGTGGCGAACTCCTCCTCGCTGAAGTCGGCGAACTCGTCCTCCGGCTTGTTCGCGTCGGCCGCGAGGATCTGGGCCAGGTCCTCGGAGGCCCGGCCCCCGGCGGCCAGGGCGGCGACCACCGGCAGCGACTTCTTGCGCTGCCGCAGATCGCTCCAGGTCTGCTTGCCGGTCGAGACCGGGTCGCCCCAGATGCCGAGCACGTCGTCCACGGCCTGGAAGGCGAGCCCCAGGTGGTAGCCGTACCGCTCCAGGGTGTCGGCGGTGCGGTCGTCGGCGCCGCCGAGCACGGCACCGATGGAGGCGGCGCAGGCGAGCAGGGCGCCCGTCTTGTTGCCCTCCATCTCCAGGCACTCCTCGACGGTGACCCGCTCCCGGTGCTCGTAGGAGATGTCCTGCGCCTGGCCGTCGATCAGCTTGCGGGTCGCGGAGGTGAGCCGCCGGGTGGCCCGGCCCGCCTCCACGGTGCCCAGCTCCAGCAGTATTTCCCCGGCGAGGGCGAAGAGCGCGTCCCCGACCAGGATCGCCTGGGCCGGTCCGTGCACCTTCCACACCGTGTCGCGGTGACGGCGCTGCTCGTCACCGTCCATCAGGTCGTCGTGCAGCAGCGAGAAGTTGTGCACCAGCTCGACCGCGACCGCGCCGGGCACCCCGACCTCCGGGTCCGCACCGGCCGCCTGCGCGGACAGCAGCGCGAGGGCCGGGCGCACGGCCTTGCCGCCGTCGCCCGCGGCGGGCCGGCCGTCGGCGTCGATCCAGCCGAAGTGGTAGGCGGCGACGGTGTCCATGGGCGGGGCCAGCCGGTCCACCGCCGCGCGCAGCACCGGCGTGGCAAGCGTACGGCCGCGCTCCAGCAGCGCGATGACGCCTGCGAAGTCGACAGCTGGGGTCGCCGGGGTCACGGTCTCTCCTCTGGTTTCTGTGGTGGTGCTCATGCCGCCTCCTTGGGCGTCCCCCCGCCGACGGCGGGAAGCGGAATCACATGTGGGCGGCCGGTTTCTGAGAGGGCGGCACGGGCCGCGGTGAGCCCGCTGCGCACGGCGCCTTCCATGGTCGCGGGCCAGCCGGTGGCGGTCCACGCACCGGCCAGATAGAGGCCGGGCGCGTTGGTGGGGGCGTTCGGCCGCAGCCGGCCGACGCCGGGGGCCGGGGCGAACGTCGCGGTGCGCTCCCGGGTGACGAAGAAGTCCCGTACCCGCGCGCCGCGGGCGGCCGGAAGCAGCCGCTCCAGCTCCGGCAGATAGCGGGCGCGCAGCTCGGCGACCGGACGGTCGATGTCGTCCCTCGCGGCGGACTGCGACACCGCCAGGTACTGGCTGTCCCCGGCCCCCGGCGCGTCCCGCAGCCCCGAGGCGTCGGTGCGGTCGAAGACCCACTGGACGGGACTGCCGAGCGCGGCGAAGAACGGGCGGCGCAGCACGGTGCGGTCGTAGACGACGTGCAGGTTGAGGATGGGCGCGGTGCCGATCCGCAGCAGCCGGTCCGGGTCGTCGAGGGCGCCGTCGGGCAGCAGGGCGTGGGCGTCCCGCTGCGGTACGGCGAGGACCACGGTGTCCACCGGCTCGTGGAGCGGGCCGCGGTCGGTGTGCGCGGTCCAGCGGCCCCCGTCGGCGGTGACGGCGGACACCCGGGTGCGCAGCTCGGTCGTCACGCCCGCCGCGTCCAGGGCGGCGCGGGCGAGGGTGTCGTGCAGCTCGCCGAGCGGGGCGCGGGCCCAGCCGATGTCGGCGGCGCCCGCCTCGGAGAGCAGCCCGGTCTTGAAGACCATCGCGGCCAGGCCCAGCGAGGCGTCCCGGGCGGTGGCGTTGAGGGTGGCCACGCCCACCAGGTCCCACAGCGCCTCGACGGCGCGCGGCGACTGGCCGTGGCGGCGCAGCCAGCCCGCGAAGTCCTCCGCGTCCAGCGCCGGGTCCAGCGGGTCGAGCCGCCCCAGGGCGAGCGCGGCGCGGCCCACCAGGGCGCGCTCGGCGAGCGAGAGGTGCGGGTAGGTGGCGAGGCTCGCGGCCAGGTGCAGCGGCACCGGGAGGTTGGTGCGGCGCAGGCGTCCGAGCCGCCGTCCGGGCCGCGCGGCGGCGTCCACGACGGGTACGTCCAGCCGGCCCTGGAGCGGGGCGAGCCGGGCGGCGCCGATCCGGTCCAGGAACCACTGGTACGCGGTGCAGCAGCGCAGGTGGACGTGCTGGCCGTTGTCGACGGTCAGCTCACCGGCCGGTGAGGGGCGGCGGAACGAGAAGGCGAGCCCGCCGAGCCGGGGGCGCCCTTCGACCAGCGTGACGCGCGCCCCGGCGTCGGCGAGCGCGAGCGCCGCGGTGGTCCCGGCGAGCCCCCCGCCGATGACGAGCGCGGCCGCCCCCTCGGGGCGGCC
>NZ_RIBZ01000861.1:0-24359 GCF_003721215.1 Streptomyces botrytidirepellens | reverse complement strand
CCCGCAGGGGCCCGACGCCCCCGGCGGCCCCGGCGGCACGCCGCCCGAGCCGCCGGACCGGGGCAGGCGGCGCGGGCTGATAGCCGGGTGCGCGGTGTGGGCCGGGCTCTTCTGCACCTGCCAGGTGTGCTGCCGGGACCCGTACCACGACCCGTGGTCGGGGGAGCCGCGCGAGGGCTGGTGCCAGAAGTGCAGTGACTGCGCGGACTGTTGTGATTGCTGCGGTAACTGCTGTGATGGTTGCGAGTGCTGTAGCAACTGCTGTGACGGTTGTGACTGCGGCTGCGACTGCTAGCCCGCACAGCCGTCGGAGCAGACGGTGCGAGGGGAGGGGGGAAGCGCTGAAGCGTGTGTGGAGGCGCGTGACGACGCGGACGTGAGCGGCCACACCGGCAAGGACCGGCGGGCAGGCGAAGCCTCAAGAGCCCAGGGGCAGCGGAGGCGGGCGGTGTCAGCCCGAACAGGACGACGACCACACCCGACCGAAGTCGATGTGGTCGCGCGTGACCAGTCGCTGCCATGAGTGCATGGGGTAAGTGGAGCAGCCTTCCGCTTCCGCGTCAACCGCGGTGAGACGTGACGCTCACAGTTCGGACAGCCTTGACAACGGCCCGTGGAGACGCCTTAACCTCGGCGTCACGCCGTGCTGAGGGGCTCGGCTTTTCGTGTGTGCAGGCAATGCGTGTGTTCCTTTACGAACTCACGGAGCCTTCGCATGTCCGCCACCCCGGACCTCCCTTCCCCATCACCGCACGCCGTATCACCGCACGCCGTCGTCATCGTCGGCGCGGGCCCGCGCGCCGCCGGGCTCGTCGAGCGGATCGCCGCCAACGCGCCGGAACTGTACGGCGACGGAGCCCCGTTCACCCTGCACCTGGTCGACCCGCATCCGCCCGGCGGCGGCCGCGTCTGGCGCCCCGACCAGTCCCCGCTGCTGTGGATGAACTCCATGGCCGAGGACATCACCCTGTTCACCGACGAGTCGGTGGAACAGGACGGTCCGGTCCGCCCCGGCCCCTCGCTCGCCGAGTGGGCCGACTGCGTCCGCCGCGGGGCGCTGCCCGCCGGTGAACTGGCCGCCCTGCCGCCCGAGGCCGTCGCCGAGGCCACGTCGCTGACCGGCCGGAGCTTCGCCACCCGGCGGCTGAACAGCGCCTATCTGCGCTGGGTGTACGAGCGGTCGGTGGCCGCCCTGCCGCCCGGGGTCACCGTCCAGGAGCACCCGTACCGCGCCGTACGGGTCACCGGACCGCGCGACGGACGCCAGCAGGTGTGGCTGGAAGGGCGCGCCGAACCGCTCGTCGCCGACGCCGTGGTCCTCGCCCTCGGCCATCTCGACGCCGAGCCCGACCCCGAGCAGCGGGCGCTGTCCGCCTTCGCCGCCGAGCACCAGCTCGTGCACCTGCCGCCCGAGTTCACCGCCGACAGCGATCTGAGCCGGCTGCGGCCCGGCGAGCCGGTCATCGTCCGCGGCTTCGGCCTCGCCTTCGTCGACCTGATGGTGCTGCTCACCGAGGGACGCGGCGGACGGTACGACCGCGGGCCCGCCGGGGAGCCGGTCTACCGGCCCTCCGGGCGCGAACCCGTGCTGTACGTCGGCTCGCGCCGCGGCGTCCCGTACCACGCCAAGATCGGCTACCAGCTGTCCGGCGAACGGCCGCCCGTGCCCCGCTTCTTCGGCCCCGCCCAGGTCGAGGCGTTGCTGCGGCGCCCCACCCCGCCCGACTTCCGGCGCGACATCCGGCCACTGATCGACAAGGAACTCGGATTCGCCCACTACCACCGGCTGTTCACCGTCCACCCGGAGCGCACGGCCGCCGAGTGGTCCGACTTCGAGGAGAAGTACGCCGCCTGCGCGCCCGGCAGCGCCGAACTGCACGCCCTGGTGGCCGCCGCGGTCCCCGACCCGGCCGACCGGCTCGACCTCGACGCCCTCGACCATCCGCTCGACGGGCTGCGCTTCCCCGGCCATGACGCCCTCCAGGAGGGGCTGCGCGGCTACATCGAGGCCGATCTCGCCCGCCGCCACGACCCCGCGCACAGCACCGACCTGGCCGTCTTCCTCGCCCTGCTCTCCGTCTACGGCCAGCTCACCCGGCTCGGGGACCTCGGCGACGGCGGCTGGTGGCACGGCTTCTTCAGCTATCTCGCCTCCGGTCCGCCCGGTCCGCGCCTGGAACAGCTCCTCGCGCTCTCCCGCGCCGGCGTCGTCCGCTTCCTCGGCGCCGGGATGACCGTGGAAACCGACCCGGAGCGCGGGGTGTTCCGGGCGGGCGGCGCGAGCGTCCCCGGGAGTCAGGTCGAGGCCCGCGCCCTGGTCGAGGCCCGGTTGCCGGAGCCGACCGTGGCCCGCTCCCGCGACGCGCTGCTGCGCGCCCTCCACCGGGACGGCGCGGCCGCCACCCCCGCGGGGCTGCTCGCCGTCAGCCCGGACGACGCCCGGATCCTGGACCGGTCCGGACGCCCCCACCCGCGCCGTTTCGCGCTGGGTCCGCACACCGACGGCCGCTCCTCCGGCGCCTTCGCCCGGCCCCGTACCAACGCCCCCGCGTTCCGGCAGAACGACGCGACCGCCCGCGCCCTGCTGCTGAGCCTGCGCGACCTGTCCTGTCGCGCCTCGCTCGCCGTCTGAGCCGTACCCCGCCCGACAACCCCGCTTCCCCTAAGGACACCCGTGTCTCTGACCTCCGATCCACCCGTCGAAGAAGCACCCGAACGGGCCGCTCCCGAGGACTACTCCGCGCTGAAGGTGGTCCCCGTACGCAACCCCTTGCGCTGGGTCGCCGTCGCCGCGACGGCCGTCCTGGTCGCCCAGTTCGCGCACGGCCTGGTCACCAACCCCGGCTGGGAATGGGAGGTCTTCGCCGACTTCTTCGCCACCGAGACGATCCTCAAGGCCGTCTGGATCACCCTCCAGCTGACGTTCTACGGCACCGCGCTCGGCTTCGCCCTCGGCATCGTGCTCGCCTTCATGCGGCTGTCCAAAAGCCCGTTCCTGAAGTCGGTCGCCTTCACCTACATCTGGGCGTTCCGCTCCATCCCGCTCATCGTCCAGCTGCTCTTCTGGTTCAACCTCACCTATCTCTACAAGCGGCTCGACTTCGGCATCCCGTTCGGGCCCGGCTTCTTCTCCTTCGACACCGCCGGACTCGTCGGCGCGATGAGCGCGGCCGTCCTCGGACTCGCCCTGCACCAGGCGGCGTACGCGGCCGAGATCGTGCGCGGCGGCGTCCTCGCCGTCGACACCGGACAGCTGGAGGCGGCCGCCGCCCTCGGCATCCCCCGGCTGCGGCAGCTGCGCCGCATCGTGCTGCCGCAGGCGATGCGCTCGATCCTGCCGAACGCCGCCAACGAGGTCATCTCCCTCTTCAAGGGCACCTCGATCGTCTCCGTCATGGCGATCGGCGAACTCTTCTACCAGACGCAGGTCATCTACGGGCGCAACGGCCGGGTCGTGCCGCTCCTGATGGTCGCGACGGTCTGGTACGTCATCCTGACCACGCTGCTCTCGATCGCGCAGTACTACGTCGAGCGCCACTTCTCCCGGGGAGCCACCCGATGACCGCCATGGTCGACATCCGTTCCGTCCACAAGAGCTTCGGGACGCTGGAGGTGCTGCGCGGCATCGACCTGGAGGTGCGCACCGGAGAGGTGGCCGTCGTCCTCGGCCCGTCCGGCTCCGGCAAGTCCACGCTGCTGCGCACCATCAACCACCTGGAGAAGGTCGACAGCGGCTGGATCAGCGTCGCCGGTTCGCTGGTCGGCTACCGCAGGCGCAACGACAAGCTGTACGAGCTGCGCGAGCGCGACATCCTCAAGCAGCGCACCCGGATCGGCTTCGTCTTCCAGAACTTCAACCTCTTCCCGCACCTCACCGTGCTGGAAAACATCATCGAGGCCCCGGTGTCCGCCCTGCGCCGCCCCAGGAAGCAGGCCGTGGAGACCGCGGAGCGGCTGCTCGCCCGGGTCGGGCTCGGCGACAAGGCGTCCGCGTACCCCCGGCAGCTCTCCGGCGGGCAGCAGCAGCGGGTGGCCATCGCCCGCGCGCTCGCCCTGGAGCCCGAGCTGCTGCTGTTCGACGAGCCGACCTCCGCCCTCGACCCCGAGCTGGTCGGCGAGGTCCTCGACGTCATCAAGGACCTGGCCGACCAGGGCACCACCATGATCGTCGTCACCCATGAGATCGGCTTCGCCCGCGAGGTCGCCGACACCGTCGTCTTCATGGACGAGGGCCGGATCGTCGAGCAGGGCCCGCCCTCCGAGGTGCTCGACCATCCCCGGCACGAGCGCACCAAGGCGTTCCTCTCCAAGGTCCTGTGAACCACCCCATGCACGCAAGGAGCACCCCCGTGACCACCCGCCGCACCCTCCTGGCCGCCCTCGCCGCCGTCCCCGCCACCGCCCTGCTCAGCGCCTGCGGCGACGGTGACGCCCAGCAGACGGTGGGCGCCGACGGCAAGAAGGGCGCCGGTTTCAACGTCAGCCCGCGGCAGCACCGGATCAGAGGCAAGAAGGTCGACGCGATCGCGGCCGAGGTGCCCGAGGCGATCCGCCGCCGCGGCACGCTGCGCCTCGGCGGCAGCGCCGACGCCTCGCCGCCCCTCGGCTTCTACGCGACCGACGACAAGACCCGGATCGGCGTCGAGATCGACCTCGCCACCCTGGTCGCCGACACCCTCGGGCTCAAGGTCGCGTTCGAGGCGGTCTCCTGGGAGAACCTCTTCGTCGGCCTGGACAGCTCCAAGTTCGACGCCGTCTTCTCCAACGTCACCGTCACCGAGGAGCGCAAGGAGAAGTACGACTTCGCGACCTACCGGCTGGACAACCTCGCCTTCGAGGCCAAGAAGGGCACCTCGTGGCGGATCAAGGGCCCGAAGGACGTCGCGGGCAAGACCGTCTCGGTCTCCTCCGGCACCAACCAGGAGAAGATCCTCGTCGACTGGAGCAAGGAGAACGAGAAGGCGGGCCGCAAGCCCGTCGACATCAAGTACTTCCAGAAGGACACCGACTACTACCTCGCCCTCCAGTCCGGGCGCATCGACGCCTATCTCGGCCCCCACCCCACCGCCGCCTACCACGTCGCCTCGGCGGGGCAGACCGAAATCGTCGGCACGCTCTCCGGCGGCGGCGACCTGGTGCAGGGCAAGATCGCGGCCACCACCAAGAAGGGCAGCGGGCTGGTCGACGCGTACGCCGCCGCCATCGACCACATCATCCAGGACGGCTCGTACGCCCGGGTCCTGAAGCGCTGGGGGCTGGCCAGTGAGGCCGTGAAGAAGTCCGAGATCAACCCGCGCGGCCTGCCCACGAGCTGACCGGCTCCCCGACAGAGAAGGGCCCCGAACCCATGGCCACACCGACCGGCCCCCTGCACCTGGCCGCCGCCATCGACGGCGTCGGCCAGTACGCGGCGCCGTACTACATCGAGCTGGCGCGCCTCGCCGAGGGCGGCACGCTCGACTTCGTCACCCTGGACGACACGCTCGGCCCGCCGGGGGACGGGCAGGGCAGGCTCGACGCGCTCGCCGTCCTCGCGCGCGTCGCGCCCGCCACCGAGCGGATCGGCCTGGTGCCGACCGTCACCACCACCTACACCGAGCCGTTCCACGTCTCGTCCGCCGTGGCCACCCTGGACTGGGTGAGCCGCGGCCGGGCGGGCTGGACCGTCGAGGTGTCGGCCACCGAGGCGGAGGCGCGGCTGGTCGGCCGCCGCCCCGCCGCCCCCGCCGCCGAACTCTGGGCGGAGGCGGGCGAGGTGGCCGACGTCTCCGCCCGGCTGTGGGACAGCTGGGAGGACGACGCGGAGATCCGCGACACCGCCACCGGCCGCTTCGTGGACCGCGACAAGCTGCACTACGTCGACTACGAGGGCGCCGCCTTCCGGGTGCGCGGCCCCGCCATCGTGCCCCGCCCGCCCCAGGGCCACCCGGTGGTCGCCGTCGCCGCCGCCGACCCGGTGACCTGGGACACCGCGGCCCGCCACGCCGACGTGGCCTACATACGGGCGACCGACGCGGGGGCGGCGGGCCGGGTCCGGGACGAACTGCGGCGCCGCGCGGTCGCGTACGGCCGGGACCCGGGCGCGCTCACCGTGCTCGCCGCCCTCGCGGTGGACCTGGGCGACGGCGAAGGCGCGGTCGAACCCGCCCCGCATCAGGGCCCGTCGACCGCCCAGGGCCCGCCGACTTCCCCGGACCGGCTGACCGCCAGGGACGGTGCCCCGCCGCTGTACCGCGGGGGACCGGTCGACCTCGCGGACCTGATCGCCGGATGGCAGGACGCCGGTGCCGTGGACGGCTTCCACATCACCCCCGTCGTCCCGCGCCGCGACCTGGAGCGCTTCGTCAACGGCACGGTCGCGCTGCTCCAGCACCGCGGGCTGTTCCGCACCTTCTATCCGGGTACGACGCTCCGCGAGCACTTGGGGCGGCCGCGCCCGGCCAACCGCTACGCCCGCGCGAGGGAGGCAGCCCTGTGAACGACCGACAGCAGCCCCGGCAGATCCATCTGGCCGCGCACTTCCCCGGCGTCAACAACACGACGGTGTGGGCTGATCCGCGGTCCGGAAGTCAGATCGACTTCTCCTCCTTCGACCATCTGGCGCGCACCGCCGAGCGCGGTCTGTTCGACTTCTTCTTCCTCGCCGAGGGACTGCGGCTGCGGGAGCACGGCGGCCGCATCCACGACCTCGACGTGGTGGGCAGGCCCGAGTCGCTCACCGTGCTGAACGCGCTCGCCGCCGTCACCGACCGGCTGGGTCTGGCCGCCACCGTCAACGCGACCTTCAACGAGCCGTACGAACTCGCCCGCCGCCTCGCCTCCCTCGACCACCTCAGCGGGGGCCGCGCCGCCTGGAACGTCGTCACCTCATCCGACGCGTTCACCGGCGAGAACTTCCGGCGCGGCGGCTACCTCGACCGGGCCGACCGCTACACCCGGGCCGCCGAGTTCGTCGCCGTCGCGCGCGAGCTGTGGGACTCCTGGCCGGAGGGCGGTGCGCCGCGCCCGTTCGCGCACCGGGGCGAGCAGTTCGACATCGAGGGGCGGTTCGGCGTACCGCGCTCCCCGCAGGGCCACCCGGTGGTGATCCAGGCCGGGGACTCCGACGAGGGCCGGGAGTTCGCCGCCTCCGCCGCCGACATCATCTTCACCCGGCACGGCGGCCTGGAGGCGGGCCGCGCCTTCTACGCCGACGTCAAGCGGCGGCTGGCGGCGTACGGCCGGGCGCCCGGGGATCTGAAGATCATGCCCGGCGTCACCTTCGTCCTCGGCGACACCGCGGCCGAGGCCCAGGAGAGGGCCGCCGAGATCCGGCGGCAGCAGGTCTCGCCGCAGACCGCGATCCTCGCCCTGGAACAGGTCTGGGGGGTGGACCTGTCCGGATACGACCCGGACGGCCCCCTTCCGGACATCGACCCGGACCCCGGTTCCCAGCTCGTCCAGGGCCGGGTGCGGCACGCCGATCCGCTGGCGCTCGCCGCCAAGTGGCGGGCGCTGTCGGAGGAGAAGGGGCTCTCCATCCGGCAGACCGTCATCGAGACGACCGGGCGGCAGTCGTTCATCGGCACCCCGGAGGCGGTCGCCGGGGAGATGGCGCGTTTCGTACGGGACGAGGCCGCCGACGGCTTCATCCTGGTGCCGCATCTGACCCCCGGCGGGCTCGACGAGTTCGTGGACCGGGTGGTTCCGCTGCTCCAGGAACGGGGCGTCTTCCGCACCGCGTACACGGGCCACACCCTCCGCGACCATCTGGGGCTTTCCCGCCCGGCCGCCCCGGAATAGCCGGTACCGGAGGCGGCCGCCCGGGGGCGGGGCCACGGGACCGGGCGCCACGTGGAACCCGGCGGCCGCAGCGGTCGTCTCACCGGGTGCCCGAGAGGAAGGGCGCACTGCCCCGGCGGCCGAAAGACGCCGGGGCCATGTGGCGTGTGCCCGGTGGGTTTCCGAATTGTCCTCTTGCCCTTTGCGGTCGTGGCCGCGAATACTTCCGGGCAGCGCTTGTCAGGAGCACGTCTGAAATTTCCATCCGGCGTGCTCGCTGACTGCGCCTCACGGGCCTGCCCACCCAAGCAGACCCCCGATTCCCTCGGAGGAAGAGTTGAGGATCAAGCGCACTACCCCCCACGGCACCCGGGCGAGACGCATCGCACTCCTCGCCGCCACGTCGGCCCTGGTGGCGGGGACGGCGCTCGCCGCCCCCGCCGCCTACGCCGGGAACGACTGGCCCCGCACCTTCACCGCGGCCGAGGCCAAGGCGGCGGGCGACGCCGTCCTGGACGCCGATGTCGCGGGCACCGCCTGGTATGTCGACAAGGCGACCAACAACCTGGTCGTCACCGCTGACAGCACCGTCTCCCAGAGCGAGATAGCCAAGATCAAGGACGCGGCGGGCGCCAACGCCGACGCGATCGAGATCAAGCGCACCCCGGGCAAGATCAACAAGCTGATCTCCGGCGGTGACGCGATCTACGCGAGTAGCTGGCGCTGCTCACTCGGCTTCAACGTGCGCAACAGCAGCGGGGCGAACTACTTCGTCACCGCCGGCCACTGCACCGACGGTGCGGGCACCTGGTGGTCGAACTCCGGCAAGACCACCACCATCGGCCCGACGTCCGGCTCCAGCTTCCCGACCAACGACTACGGTCTGGTCCGGTACAGCGGCTCCGTCACCCCCCAGGGGACCGTCGGCAGCCAGGACATCACCAGCGCCGCCAACCCGACCGTCGGCCAGACGGTCACCCGGCGCGGCAGCACCACCGGCACCCACAGCGGCCGGGTCACCGCGCTGAACGCCACCGTCAACTACGGCGGCGGCGACATCGTGTACGGCATGATCCAGACCACCGTCTGCGCCGAGCCCGGCGACAGCGGCGGCCCCCTGTACGCCGGTTCCACCGCCCTCGGCCTCACCTCCGGCGGCAGCGGCAACTGCACCTCCGGCGGCACCACGTTCTTCCAGCCGGTCGTCGAGGCGCTGAACGCGTACGGCGTGAGCGTCTACTAAGAGGACACGGTCGGCGCACCGATCGACGCACCCCCGCCCGGGCCCTCCGGGCGGGGGTTTTCCGCTTTTCCGCAGGTCTCCCAGGCCGGGCGGAGCGGGACTATCGTGGACATCGGTACCCCAGGTGGGGCATCGTTCGCGATACGGACGGCAGGTGGCCGTGATGCTCGATGCACTCGTGACAGTGGTGGTGATCCTGGCCTGTGCCGGAGTCGTCTGCGCCATAGCGGCGGCCCGCGTGGTCAAGCAGTACGAGCGGGGGGTGGTCTTCCGGCTCGGGAGGCTCCGCTCGGATATCCGGGGGCCCGGCTTCACCATGATCGCTCCGGCCTTCGACCGGCTCCGCAAGGTGAACATGCAGATCGTGACGATGCCCGTGCCCGCCCAGGAGGGCATCACCCGCGACAACGTGACCGTGCGGGTCGACGCGGTCGTCTACTTCAAGGTCGTGGACCCGGCCGAGGCGATCATCGCGGTCGAGGACTACCGCTTCGCGGTCTCCCAGATGGCCCAGACCTCGCTGCGTTCGATCATCGGCAAGAGCGATCTTGACGATCTGCTCTCCAACCGGGAGAAGCTCAACCAGGGGCTGGAGCTGATGATCGACAGCCCGGCCGTCGGCTGGGGCGTCCACATCGACCGCGTCGAGATCAAGGACGTGTCGCTGCCGGAGACCATGAAGCGGTCGATGGCCCGCCAGGCGGAGGCCGACCGGGAGCGCCGGGCCCGGGTGATCAATGCCGACGCGGAGCTCCAGGCGTCGAAGAAGCTCGCCGAGGCAGCCGCGCAGATGGCCGAGACCCCGTCCGCCCTCCAGTTGCGGCTGCTCCAGACGGTGATGGCGGTCGCCGCCGAGAAGAACTCCACGCTGGTCCTGCCCATCCCGGTGGAACTGCTGCGCTTCCTGGAGCGGGGCCAGCAGCCCCCGGAGGCGGCCCGGGCGGACGGCGGCGGCGCCAAGGAACCGGTGTCCGCCGGTCAGGAATCGGTGTCCGCCGGGCAGCAGGAGGCGGTCCCGCCCGCTCCGGCCGTCCCCAGGCTGACGGAGCGCGAACCGGAGCATGAAGCGGAGCGTGTCGTGGAGCGCTGAGCCGCGCATCAACCCCGTGCCCGCGTGCCCGTTCGAGGCGCGCGGGCACCGTCATGTCCTGATATGAGGATCCACGCTCCATAAATTTCCCGCAGATGACGTGAACGCGGTCTTGTGCGCCCCCCGCTGCGCTGGGAATACTCGGCGGCGCAATTTGGCATGGACGCGCTCCCGCACGGGCAGGCGCGCCCCGTGCCGTACGCCCTCCGGGCCGGGCACCCCACTGCCGACGGCCCAACCCCCCACTGGAGGACCGAGAGTTGAAGCACCGCCGCATACCCAAGCGCCGTGCCGTCATAGCCGGGGCCGGAGCCATGGCTCTGGCCGCCGCCGCCCTCACCTTGCAGAACGCCAACGCCGCCCCCACCGAGCCGCAGCCCCACACGCTGTCGGTGAACTCCGCGGGCAAGCTCGCGAACACCCTCACCTCGGCGCTCAAGAGCGACGCCGCCGGTTCGTACTACGACGCCAAGGCCAAGAAGCTCGTGGTCAACGTGGTGAACAAGGCCGCCGTCGAGCAGGTCCGCGACGCGGGCGCCGAGGCCAAGGTGGTCGAGCACACGCTGGCCCAGCTCAAGCAGGCGCGCACCACCCTGAAGGACAAGGCGACCATTCCCGGCACCTCGTGGTCGGTCGACCCCAGAGCCAACAAGGTCGTCGTCACCGCGGACAGCAGCGTCAAGGGCAGCCGGATGGCCACGCTCAACAAGGTCGCCAAGAGCCTGGGCGACAAGGTCGAGGTGAAGCGCTCGGCCGGTAAGTTCTCCACCTTCCTCGCGGGCGGCGACGCCATCTGGGGCGGTGGCGGGCGTTGCTCGCTGGGGTTCAACGTGGTCAAGGACGGCCAGCCGTACTTCCTGACCGCCGGTCACTGCACCGAGTCCATCAAGAGCTGGTCCGACTCGCAGGGCGGTGACGAGATCGGGGCCAACGAGGGCAGCGACTTCCCCGGCAACGACTACGGCCTGGTCAAGTACACCAAGGACGTCGCGCACCCGAGCGAGGTGAACCTCTACAACGGCGACAGCCAGGCCATCTCCAAGGCCGGTGAGGCCACCGTCGGCCAGAAGGTGACCCGCAGCGGCTCCACCACCCAGGTGCACGACGGCGAGGTCACCGGCCTGGACGCCACCGTCAACTACCAGGAGGGCTCGGTCAGCGGGCTCATCCAGACCAACGTCTGCGCCGAGCCCGGCGACAGCGGCGGCGCGCTCTTCGCGGGCGACACGGCGCTCGGTCTGACCTCCGGCGGCAGCGGTGACTGCTCCTCGGGCGGCGAGACGTTCTTCCAGCCGGTGCCGGAGGCGCTGGAGGCGTACGGCGCCAAGATCGGCTGACGCGCCGACAGCTCACGGCAGCTCGACAGCCCGGCAGCTCTCCCGCGGCACGCGCCCGCACAGGGACAGGCCCCCGGACACCCGTGGACGGTGTCCGGGGGCCTTCGCTTCGCTCGGCCCGCTCGGCCTGTTCAGCCTGTGCGGCTGCTCGGAACGCGCAGACCTCAGAACTCGTAGAGCTGCGTCACGGCCGCGTTCTTGAGGCAGTTGTTGGCGAAGGTGTGCTCGTACGACACCCGCTGACCGTCCCAGATGCCCTCCGCGGTGACGGTCACCGGCCGCCACTCCTTGGTGCACATCCGGCCGGACTCGGTCGCCTCGGTCAGCGTGGAGAACTCGCCGTTCACGGCGCGCAGTTCGGCGCAGGCTCGGGCGGGCGCCGGGTGGGTACCCGTGGGGGTGGGCTGACAGCTGAGCGTCACCGCCCGCTGCACGGCCACCGAGGACGCGTCGTCGGGTCCGTAGCCGACGGTGAGGACCAGCGCGGAGGGCGGGTACAGGCTCTTCGGCGTCGCGGGCTCGGCGTGTGCCGTGCCGCTCGCCCCCAGTCCGAGCGCGGCGCTCATGGCCAGCGCGGCTCCGAGGCCGCCGATCGCCCCTGTCGTCTTCCGCATATCGAACACTCCCTTGCTCGTGCTTGCAGATACCGGACGGAGTTCTACGCCCCGCGCATCGGGAACGCACGTTGATCGAGCACTTCCGGTCGCCACAAGTAGTCATTCGGTGGCTCATTGTCGCGTGTGCACGGTGTGGCCCAGGGGAACGCCGCGTGTCGACCGGGTGCGGCCAGGTGTGCGGGCCGGGGGAGTGCGATCGGTGCGCTGCGATGTCGAACGACAGTTCAGCGCCGCTCAAATCGATTCAAGCGCGCTCAGCTGAGAGGTGGCCCGGGAGTACCGGTGCGTGAGTGACACCAGAGCGAGAATCTGCCAGGGCAAGCCGACCGTAACGGGACGAGTCAGTCGAGTCCGCCGCTGAGCGGACCGGTGTGGCGGCCCCAGCCGTACGCGCGGTCGGCCCGCAGCCGCACCACCAGGCGGCGGTCCGCCACCATCGCGGCGCGGAACTCCTCCCAGTCCGGGTGGTCGCCCTGGATGGCGCGGTAGACCTCGACCAGCTCGTCGGCGGTGGCGTCGTGGGGGTCGGTCGTCACCGGTGTCAGCTCGGCGGTGCCCTCGGCCACCAGGTAGGAGAAGCGGTCGCCGCTGGTGACGTAGAAGCTCGCGCGCGGATCGCGGCGCAGATTGCGGGTCTTGGCGCGGTCGTCGGTGACCGAGATGCGGATGAGGTGCTCGGTCGGGTCGTAGCTGTAGGCGACGTTGGACAGCTGGGGGCGGCCGTCGCGCTTGAGGGTGACGAGCGCGCCGGTGCGCTGTTCCCGCAGCAGGTCGAGCAGGGTCGGCTCCGTCATGGTGATCAGGATACGGGCGTCGATGGCCGATTTCCCGGGATGCGACACGCGGAATGAAGGGGGGATTTGCATGCTTATGGTGTATATGGAAGCGCCGCGAGGAGCGTCCGACGGTCGTTCGACATCGCTCGCACGCTTGTTCGAGAATGGGGTTAAGGTGGGGGCCGGGGAGGACGAGCAGAGCAGGATCGGCCAGGGGGTGTGACCAGCAGGAGGTGCGGATGCCAGGCTTCACGCATCTGCACACCGCCTCCGGGTTCTCCATGCGGTACGGCGCCGCGCACCCGGAGCGGCTGGCGGCGTGCGCCGCCGAGCGCGGCATGGACGCCATCGCGCTGACCGACCGCGACAGCCTCGCCGGAGCGGTGCGGTTCGCCCGGGCGAGTGAGGCCGCGGGGGTCAGGCCGCTCTTCGGGGTGGATCTGGCCGTCCGGGCGGAACCCCCGGACCCCGGGCACACGGCCCGGCGGCGCACGCCGGTGCGCGGCGGGGCGTTCATCGACGAGTCCGCGCCCCGGGCGGTCTTCCTCGCCCGGGACGGCGCCGCCGGCTGGGCCGCGCTGTGCGGGCTGGTCTCCGCCGCCCACGCCGGGCTCGGCCACCCCGGCTCCGCCCGGACCAACGGCGACGGGCCGCCCCTGCTGCACTGGCGCGATCTGCTGAGCACCCCCGGGGCGCTCGCCCCGGTGACCGCGCTCCTCGGCCCGGACTCCGACGTCGGCCGCGCCCTGGCCGCCGGACGCCCCGACCGGGCCGCGCGGCTGCTCGCCCCCTGGCGCGAACTGTTCGGCGACGCGCTGCGTCTCGAGGCCGTGTGGCACGGCCGCTCCGGCACCGGACCCGGCTCGCTGCGGCTGGCCGCCCGTACCGTCGGCTTCGCCGCCGACCAGGGCGTCCGGGCCGTCCTCAGCAACGCCGTCCGCTACGCCGACCCCGGCGAGGGCCCGGTCGCCGACGTCCTGGACTCCGCCCGCAGGCTCGTCCCCATCGACCCGCGCGACCCCGCCTCGCTCGACGGCGGGGAACGCTGGCTCAAGGGCCCGCGCGACATGGCGCGCGCCGCCGAGCGGATCGCGGAGGCGGCCGGGCAGCGGCGGGACGGCGCGCACCGGCTGCTGGAGGAGACGGCGCGCACCGCCGCCGCGTGCCTGGTCGACCCCGAGGACCACATCGGCCTCGGCACCGTCCACTTCCCCGAACCGCGCCTGGTCGGGGCGGGGCGGCGGAGCGCCGAGCGGGTGCTGCGGTCGCGCTGCGCCGCCGCCATGGTGCTGCGCGGCTACGACCGCGACCGGGCGCGCTGGGAGCGTCTTGAGGACGAGCTGCGCACCATCGAACGGCTCGGCTTCGCCTCGTACTTCCTCACCGTCGCCCGGGTCGTGGACGACACCCGGGCGCTCGGGGTGCGGGTGGCCGCCCGCGGCTCCGGCGCGGGCTCGTTCGTCAACCATCTGCTCGGCGTCGCCCACGCCGACCCCGTGGCCTGCGGTCTGCTGATGGAGCGCTTCCTGTCGGTGCGGCGGGCCGCGCTGCCCGACATCGACATCGACGTGGAGTCGGCGCGCCGCCTCGACGTCTACCGCGCGATCTTCGACCGCTTCGGGGCGGAGCGGGTCGCGACCGTCTCGATGCCCGAGACCTACCGGGTGCGGCACGCCGTACGGGACGTGGGCGCGGCCCTCGGTATGGACCCGGCCGAGGTGGACCGGCTCGCCAAGTCCTTCCCGCACATCCGCGCCCGCGACGCGCGCGCGGCGCTCGCCGAACTGCCGGAGCTCAAGGAAGTAGCGGCTGAGCAGGAGCGTTTCGGCAAGCTCTGGGATCTGGTCGAGGCGCTCGACGGCCTGCCCCGCGGCATCGCCATGCACCCCTGCGGGGTGCTGCTCTCGGACGCCGGGCTGCTCGCCCGCACCCCCATCGTGCCGACCAGCGGCGAGGGCTTCCCCATGTCGCAGTTCGACAAGGACGACGTCGAGGAGCTGGGGCTGCTCAAGCTCGACGTCCTCGGCGTGCGCATGCAGTCCGCGATGGCGCACGCGGTCGCCGAGATCCGGCGGGCCACCGGGGAGACCGTGGACCTCGACGACCCCGCGCAGGTCCGGCCCGGCGACCCGGCGACGTACGACCTGATCCGCTCCACCGAGACGCTCGGCTGCTTCCAGATCGAGTCGCCCGGCCAGCGCGATCTCCTCGGACGGCTCCAGCCCGACTCCTTCCACGACCTCGTGGTCGACATATCGCTCTTCCGGCCGGGCCCGGTCGCCGCCGACATGGTGCGCCCCTTCATCGAGGCCCGGCACGGCCGCCGCCCCGCCCGCTATCCGCATCCGGACCTGGAGGACGCGCTGCGCGAGACCTACGGGGTCGTCGTCTTCCACGAGCAGATCATCAAGATCCTGTCGATCATGACCGGATGCGAACGGGACCTCGCCGACGAGGCGCGCCGCGCCCTGTCCGACCCCGAACGGCAGGGCCGGGTACGGGCCTGGTTCCACGCCGAGGCGGGCCGGCGGGGGTACTCGGCGGAGGTGCTGGGCCGTACCTGGGAGATCGTCGAGGCGTTCGGTTCGTACGGCTTCTGCAAGGCGCACGCGGTCGCCTTCGCGGTCCCCACGTACCAGTCCGCCTGGCTCAAGGCGCACCATCCGGCGGCCTTCTACGCGGGACTGCTCACGCATGACCCCGGGATGTACCCGAAGCGGCTGCTGCTGGCGGACGCGCGGCGGCGGGGCGTGCCGATCCTTCCGCTCGATGTGAACCGGTCGGGCTCCGAGTATCGGATCGAACTGGTGTCCGGGACGTCCGGGGGCGGCGATATGGGCGTCCGGCTGGCACTGAGCGACGTCCACGGCATCAGCGAGGCCGAGACGCGGCGGATCGCCGCCGGTCAGCCCTACTCCTCGCTCCAGGACCTGTGGCTGCGCGCCCACCCCGGGCGCCCCGTCGCCGAACGGCTGGCCCAGGTCGGGGCGTTGGACGCGTTCGGTACGGGCCGCCGCGACCTGCTGCTGCACATCGCCGAACTGCACCGGCAGCGCGCCGGGACCCATGACGAGGGGCAGCTGCCGCTGGCCGAAACCGGCCCGCCCGCCCCCGCCGGGCTGCCCGACCTCGACGACGGCGAACGCCTCGGCGCCGAGCTGGGCATCCTCGGCATGGACGTCTCCCGCCATCTGATGGCCGACCACCGGGCCTTCCTGGACGAGCTGGGCGCGATGCCCGCGAAGCGGCTGCGGTCGGCCCGGCACGGGGAGACGGTGCTCGTCGCGGGCGCCAAGGCCGCCACCCAGACCCCGCCGATCCGCTCCGGCCGCCGGGTCATCTTCACCACCCTGGACGACGGCACGGGCCTGGTCGACTGCGCCTTCTTCGACGACAGCCACGCCGCCTGCGCGCACACCGTCTTCCACTCCTGGCTGCTGCTGGTGCGCGGCGTCGTCCAGCGCCGCGGCCCGCGCAGCCTCAGCGTCGTCGGCTCGGCCGTCTGGAACCTCGCCGAACTGGCCCGGCTGCGCAGCGAAGGCGGCCTGGAAGCGGTCGCCGCCGAACTGGCGGGCGCGGGCGCGGGTGCGGGTGCGGACGGAGACGCGGAAGGGGCCGACTCCGGCCGCCGGATCCAGCTGTCCACCGGCTACGCCATGCACCCCTGGGCCGACCTCCGGCCCGCGGGCGAGCAGTCCGCCACCGGCCGCAAGCTGTGGCACTCGAGCCCGGGGAGCGCGGGATGAGCACCGAGAACCCCCATGTGCTGTACGTGCGGTTCCAGGCCGACGCCCCGCTCGCCGAGGACGTCTATCAGGGGCTGCTCGCGCTGCTCGGCGAGGTGACGCCCGTCGTGGAGGCGCTGCCGCCCGATGCCGCGCTCGCCGATGTCCGTGGTGCGCTGCGGTACTTCGGGCGGGACGCGGCGGGGCTCGCGGAGATCGTACGGGTGCGGGCGCTGGCCCGGTACGGCGTCGACTGCGTCGTGGGTGTCGCCGCCAACCCCATGCTCGCCCGCATGGCCGCCCACGACGCCCCGCCGAACACGCCCGGCGCGGTCCGTACCGTCCCCGGCGACCCCGACGCCGTCGCCGGTTTCCTGGCCCGTAAGCCGCCCATCGCCCTGCCCGGCGTGGGCGCCGCGACCGCCAGGGCCCTGTGTGCGTACGGGCTCGACAGCACCGAGCGGATCGCCGCCGCGCCGCTGGCCACGCTCCAGCGGATCCTCGGCGCGGCGACCGCGCGCCGGGTGCACGCCTGGGCGCACGGCATCGACCCCGCGCCCGTCACCCCGAACGCCCCCGCCCGCGCCGTGGGCGCGGAACACCGCTTCGACCACGATGAGCTGGACCCGGTCCGGCGGCGCCGGGCGCTGCTGACGCTCGCCGACGGGCTCGGCATCCGGCTGCGGACGAGCGGGCAGATCGCGGCCCGGCTCGGCCTCACCGTCCGGTACGCCGACGGCTCCTCGACGACCCGCTCCCGGACCCTGACCGAGCCGACCGCCCACACCCCGGTGCTGACCGCCGCCGCGTACGCGCTGCACGACGCGCTCGGGCTCCAGCGGGCCCGGGTGCGGTCCGTCGCGCTGCGGGCCGAGGGGCTGATGGGCGCCGAACTCGCCTCCCACCAGCTGTCCTTCGATGCCGAGGACGACAAGGCCCGCCGGGCGGAGGCCGCCGCCGACCGGGCGCGGGCCCGCTTCGGGGCGTCCGCGGTCCGGCCCGCCGGGTTCCTGGACGTCGCGTAAGCCCTGGACGTCGCGTAGGACCTGGACGTGGCGTAAGGGCTACGTGAACCTTTCTTCACCGGCCGATGGCTGGAAGTCTTCGCTACTCACGCGTAATTTGATCCCCGCGCCACACGTTTGTGATCCGGGTCACAGGGTGCGCCGTCAGTGCAACTCCACCCCCACCGCGAGGAGTTCATGTGATGCTGCCCTGGAGGAACATCCGCACCTTACTGCCCGCCCTGACCCTGGCGGTCGCGGCGGCGACCGCGGCCCCCGCCACCGCGGCCGCCCAGTCGTCGCAGACCACCGACAGCGGCTGGAACGACTACTCCTGCAAGCCCTCCGCCCAGCACCCCCGGCCCGTCGTCCTCGTCCACGGCACCCTCGGCAACTCCGTCGACAACTGGCTCGGCCTCGCCCCGTACCTGGTCGACCGCGGCTACTGCGTCTTCTCCCTCGACTACGGCCAACTCCCCGGCGTGCCCTTCTTCCACGGGCTCGGCCCCGTCGACCGGTCCGCCGGGCAGCTGTCGTCGTACGTCGACCGGGTGCTCGCCGCCACCGGAGCCGCCGAGGTCGACATGGTCGGCCACTCGCAGGGCGGGATGATGCCCCGCTACTACCTGAAGTTCCTGGGCGGCGCGGCCAAGGTGAACGCCCTGGTGGGCCTCGCCCCGTCCAACCACGGCACGACCCTGTCCGGGCTGACGAAGCTGCTGGACTTCTTCCCGGGCCTCGACGACGCCGTCGCCAAGGCGGCCCCCGGGCTGATGGACCAGGTGGCCGGGTCGGACTTCCTGAACCGGCTCAACGCGGGCGGCGACACCGTTCCCGGGGTGCGCTACACCGTCATCGCCACCCGGTACGACGAGGTGGTCACGCCGTACCGCAGCCAGTTCCTGACCGGCCCGGACGTCAAGAACGTCGTGCTCCAGGACCTGTGCGCCTCCGACCTGTCCGAGCACGTGACCATCGGGATGACCGACGGCCTCGCCTTCCACGAGGCCGCCAACGCCCTCGACCCGGAGCACGCCACCCCGACGACCTGCGCCTCGGACGACTGACGCGGGGGTCGAATCCGGGCCTCCGGCGTATCACAATGGGCCGCATGACTGGATTCGCGTCGTTCCTCGGGCTGTGTCTGCTGATCACGATCACGCCCGGCCTGGACACCGCCGTGGTGATCCGCAGCGCGCTGCGCGGCGGGCGTGCGGCCGGGCTGCGCACCGCGCTCGGCTGCGCGGCCGGGCTGTTCGTGCACGCGACGGCGGTCGCCTTCGGCCTGGCGGAACTGCTGCTGCGCAGCGACGCGGCCTTCGAGGCGGTCAAGCTGGCGGGCGCCCTGCTGCTGGTCGTCCTCGGCGGGCGCTCGCTGTGGTCCGCCTGGCGGTCGCCCGGTGCCGCCGTCCCCGGTCCGGACCCCGCGCCCGCCGGGGAGGGGGCCGCGGCGCCGCGCGGCGGCAATCCCTTCACCGAGGGGCTGCTGACCAACCTCACCAACCCCAAGGCGACGCTGTTCTTCGTGGCGGCCCTGCCCCAGTTCGTCCCCGCGGGCCGCGCGGCCCAGGCGGTGCCGATCGCCCTGGGCCTCGCGGCGGTCGCCGTGCTGTTCCAGTTCGCCGGGCTCGGCCTCACCGCCTGGGCCGTCCACCGCCTCCGCCATCTCCTCCGTTCCCGCCGGGTGCGGCGGGCTCAGGACACCCTGCTGGGGGCCGCCCTGATCGGGCTCGGAGTGCGGGTGGCGACGGAGTAGTCCGCGCGGGCTGCGCGGCGGATTCGGCTTCTTCGCTTATTCGGCTTATTCGGAGATCAGCTCGACCTCGATGTTGCCCTTCGTCGCCTTCGAGTACGGGCACACCTGGTGCGCCTGCTCGACCAGCTTGCGGCCGGTCTCGTTCTCCAGGTCGCCCGGCAGCTCGACGCGCAGCGTCACCTTGAGGGCGAAGCCGCCGTCCGACTCGTCCTTGCCGATGCCGACCTCGGCGGTGACGGAGATGTCCTTGGTGTCCACCTTCGCCTGGCGGCCGACGAGGCCGAGCGCGCTCGCGAAGCAGGCGGCGTAGCCCGCGGCGAACAGCTGCTCCGGGTTGGTGCCCTGGCCGTCGCCGCCGAGGGCGGGCGGCATGGCGAGGGGCAGGTCGAGCCGGCCGTCGGAGCTGACGGCGCGTCCGTCGCGGCCGTTCGCCGTGGCCACCGCGGTGTAGAGCGCATCCATGAAGACCAATCCCTTTCGAGTCCCGGTGGCCGGGGGAGTCCGGCCGGGGTCCGGCAGTGGCCCAAGTAGAGCACACAATTAAATTGTGCACAACTAAGAGGTACGCTGGTCATATGTCATCTCAGCCCGACCCGCTTCCCGCGCCGAGCGGAGCCGTCACGGCGGACGATCCGCTCCGGCTCGACCTCCAGCTCTGCTTCGCCCTGCACGCCGCCTCGCGCGCGTTCGGCGGCATCTACCGACGGGTGCTGCGCGACACGGAGCTGACGTACCCGCAGTACCTGGCGCTGCTGGTGCTGTGGGAGCACGGCGAGATGCCGGTCAAGCAGCTGGGCGAGTTCCTGCGGCTGGACTCGGGCACCCTCTCGCCGCTGCTCAAGCGCATGCAGTCGGCCGGACTCGTCATGCGCGAGCGCAGCGCGCACGACGAGCGCTCGGTGACGGTCCGGCTGACGGCGGAGGGCGAGGCGCTCAAGGAGCAGGCCCGCGAGGTCCCCCTGAAGGTGATCCGGTCGACCGGCCTGGACCACGAGGAACTGGCCGATCTGCGGTCACGGGTCCAGCGGCTGACGGCGGCGCTCGACGCGGCGCTGGCCGACGAAGAGGACTGAGCGCGCCCGCGGGCATGGGCTCAGCGCGCCGGGCTCACCGCGCCGGGGTCACCGGACCGGGGCGATACTGGAGCGTTCGGTTCCGGGGGGGGCGCCGTCACCATTCCCCCGGAACCGGCCACCGGCCGTCCCCGGGACCGGCCCCGGCCCAGCAGGGCCATGGCGGCGGGCAGCAGCACCCCGCGGACCACGGTGGCGTCGATGAGGATGGCCACCGCCAGGCCGACGCCCATCATCTTGTACTCGATCGCCGACAGCACCACGAAGACGCTGAAGGCCGCGGTCATGATGACGGCCGCGCTGGTGACCACCCCCGCCCCGGCCGCGATGCCGCCCACGATCGCCTCGCGCGCCTCCGCGCACTCGCGCTCGCGTTCCCGGATCCGGCTGAGCACGAAGAGGTGGTAGTCCATGCTCAGCCCGAAGAGGATCACGAACATGAACAGCGGCAGCCAGCCGATCACCCCGCCGTACGCCGTGAAGCCGAGCACCGAGCCCAGGTGACCGTCCTGGAACACCCAGGTCAGCACGCCGTACGCGGCGCCGATCGACAGCAGGTTCAGCGCGATCGAGATCACCGGGATGGCCAGGGAGCGGAACGACACCGTCAGCAGGACGAAGGCGAGGGCGAGCACGAAGCCGAACACGACCGGGGTGCGGTCGGTGACCTGCCGGGTGAAGTCGTGCGTGATGGCCGTCTTGCCCGCGACCGCGTAGTCGACCCCGTCCAGGTGGCCGAGGGCGGCGGGCAGGGTGTGCTTCCGCAGGGTCGTGAGCGCCCGGTTGGCGGTGTCGTCGTAGCCGAAGCTCGCGAGGGGGACCCGAACCAGCAGCGCCCGGTCGACCGCCGCGCTGGTGATCGGTTCGTGCAGCGCGCCGCGGCTGGCGGCGGCGCGGCCGTGCAGGCTGTCGACCGCCTTGCGTACGGCCGGATCGTCCACCGCGTCCGTACCGGCCCCCGTACTCCAGATCACCACCCACGCCGGGGCGGGCGTGCCCGGGAACGCCTGCTGCATCCGCGCCGCCGCGTCCACCGCCGGGACATCCCGCGACAGACTGTCCGTCACCGATGCGTCCTGCAACCGCCCCCAGCGCGGGCAGCGCCAGCACCAGCAGCGCCAGCGCCGCCGAACCGCCCCACACCAGCGGCCGCCGCACCACCGCGCGGGCCACCGCCGACCACAGCCGGGACTCGGCCGCGGCGGTACGGCGGCGGCCCAGCCAGGGGATGCGGGCCCGGTCCACCCAGCTGCCCAGCAGGGCGAGCAGCGCGGGCAGCACGGTCACCGAGCCGATCATCGCGACCCCGACCACCAGCCCGGCGCCGACCGTCAGCCCCTGGAGGTTGTCCACGCCCGTGAACAGCAGCCCGCTCAGGCACAGCATGACCGTGAGGCCCGAGACCACCACCACCCGGCCCGAGGTGCGCGAGGTGATGCGCAGCGCCTCGGCGACGCCGTGCCCGGCGGCCCGTTCCTCACGGGCCCGGCGCAGGTAGAAGAGCGAGTAGTCGATGCCCACCGCCACGCCGATCAGCAGCACCATCGAGGACGTGGCGCTGTTCATGGGCACCCAGTGGGCGGCCACCTGGGACAGGCCGAAGGTGCCGATGACGGTCGTCGCCGCGAGCAGCAGCGGGATCGCGGCGGCGATCAGCGAGCCGAAGACCACCAGCAGGATGACGACGGTCAGGGGAAGGGAGAAGAACTCCGCGCGGGCGAAGTCGCCCTTGATGCTGTCGTCGACCACCCGTGACAGGCTCCGGTCGCCCGCCTGCGCCAGCGTGACGTCCGGGTGGCGGGCCCGGACCGCCTCGACGGCCCGGACCGCGGCCTCGTAGTGGGCGTCCATCCGCTCGTTCGGGCCCGCCACCTGGAAGGTGACCAGACCGGAGCGGCCGTCCTTCGACAGCTGGCGGTCGTCGTCCAGCGGGGAGCGGAGGTCGCGCACCGCGCCCGGCGCCGCGCGCAGCGCCGTCACCAGGTCCCGTGTGGCCCGCCGCAGCGCGGGGTCGGCGGTGAAGCGCGGTGCGTCTGCTGTGCCCTGCGTACGGTGCTGGACCAGGACGTTCTCCTGGGGCGGGGCGTAGGAGCGCTGGGCGCCGAGCACCCGGTCGGCGCGGCCCGATTCGCCCGGGTCGGTGCTGCTCGCCGTCCCGCCCGGTATCAGCGCGCCCGCGAGCACGGCCACGGCCACCAGCGCGAACCACCCGGCGATGGCCGCCGCGCGGTGCCGGACCGACCATCCGGCGATCCGTTCCACGAGAGCGGGACCCGCGGGGCCCGGTTTCGCGGGATCCGGTTTGCTTTTCGGCAGCATGAGCTGCTGTCCTTTCCGCAGAAGGAGCGTTTCCACAAGAGGGCTCGCCCCGCTGGGGCGAGTTGGTGCCGCTGCTTCGTCCATCTGGGCCGTCGAGTTGCCGCTCGGCGGCCCAGCGCGTGTTCTCCGCTACGCCACGGCGCTACTCCACGGTCTGGAGGATGCGCTCCAGCGCGTCCATCCGGCCCTTCAGCGCGGTGAGCGTCTCGCCGATCTCCCGCAGCTGGATCTCGGTCTTCTGCTGGGTGGCCACGGCCTCCTCCGCGATCTTGCGGTACTCCAGCTCCCGTACGACCTGGACCTTCGCGCGCCGCGTGGCCGCGAACTGCCAGATGAGCGTGGTCAGTACGGTGGTGACCAGAGCGAACAGACCGAAGGCCCCGACGACCTCCGTCCAGTCGTGCCCGTCCATCACGTGTTTCCCTTCGTCTCCGGGGTCAGCGTCCGTTCCGCGGCCTCGATGGCTTCCGGGGTGAGCCGGAACGCGAACCGGTTCACCTCGTAGAACTTCATGGCCTTTCCGTCCTCCGAGACCTCCAGCCGCGCCGACACCAGCCCGGCGGCCTCCAGTTTTCGCAGATGCACCTGGAGCAGCGCGCGGCTGATGCCCAGTGAACGGGCCAGCTCGCTGACGTATGTGCTCTCCCGGGACAGCGCCGCGATCACCCGCAGCCGGTGCGGATTGGAGAGCGTGGCCAGTACGCGGACCAGCTCGTCTCCGGTCGGTTCCGGCTCTTCCGTCATAGCGAAACCCTGCACATGCAAAAAAAAGTTAGCACATGCCGAGAATGATTGAGCGGTGTCGGATGCGTGGAAGGTGTCAGACATGACCGGAACTCATCCCCGCACGGGCGCCGACAAGGCCCGCAAGTCCGCCATCGACCTGGTCGAGACCTTCCTCGACCCCGGCAGCCGGCGCAGCTGGGACCAACCGGTCGAGATCACCACGACCGACCCCGACTACCGGGCCGACCTGGAGCGGGCCCGCGAGCGCACCGGGCTCGACGAGTCGGTGATCACGGGCGAGGGGCGCATCGAGGGGCGCCGGGTCGCCTATGTGGCCTGCGAGTTCCGCTTCCTGGCGGGCTCGATCGGGGTCACGGCGGGGGAGCGGCTGGTCCGCGCCGTCGAGCGCGCCACGGCGGAACGGCTCCCGCTGCTGGCCGCCCCGGCGTCGGGCGGGACCCGGATGCAGGAGGGCACGGTCGCCTTCCTCCAGATGGTGAAGGTGGCGGCGGCGATAACCGACCACAAGGCCGCGGGGCTGCCGTACCTGGTGCACGTACGCCACCCCACCACCGGCGGCGTCCTCGCCTCCTGGGGCTCCCTGGGCCATGTCACCGCCGCCGAACCCGGCGCCCTCATCGGCTTCATGGGCCCGCGGGTGCACGAGGCCCTGTACGGCGAGGAGTTCCCGGCGGGCGTGCAGGTCGCCGAGAACCTGATGAACCACGGCCTGATCGACGCGGTGCTCCCGACCAGCCGCCTCGCGGAGGTCGCGGCGCGGGTGCTGCGGGTGCTGTGCGGCGACCAGGACGTACCGGCCGGGGTCGGTTTTCGGTCAGGCGCCGAGGCCGAGTCCGGCGACGTGGCGGCTCGCGGCGACGTGGCGGGGCGCGGCGACGTGGCGGGGCGCGGCGACGTGGCGGGGCGCGGGG
>NZ_RIBZ01000857.1:0-24059 GCF_003721215.1 Streptomyces botrytidirepellens | reverse complement strand
CTCGCGGAGGCCGCGGCGCGCGCCGCCGACGCCCCCACGCTGTACGGCGCGCCGGGGGTCGCCCCCGGCATCGGCGAGTCGGCGCGGGCCGCCTTCGACGCGGACGGCGTGCCGGACGGGCCCGTCGCCGTCACTTCCGGCGCGCTCGACGCCATCGAGCGCGTCCTCGCCGCCCATCTGCGGCCCGGTGACGCGGTGGCCGTCGAGGACCCCGGCTGGGGCAGTGTGCTCGACCTGATCCCGGCGCTCGGGCTGCGCACCGTTCCCGTCGGGGTGGATGACGACGGGCCGCTGCCGGAGGGGGTGGAGCGGGCGCTGCGCCGGGGGGCGCGGGCGCTCGTCGTCACCGACCGGGCGCAGAACCCGACGGGCGCGGCGGTGAGCGCGGCGCGCGCCCGCGAGCTGCGTGCCGTCCTCGCCGGGCACCCCGGCGTGGTGCTCATCGAGGACGACCACGGCCACGGCATCGTGGACCTGCCCCTGCACCCGCTCGCGGGCAGCACGGACCACTGGATCCTGGTCCGTTCCACCGCCAAGGCGTACGGCCCCGATCTGCGCCTCGCGGTGCTCACCGGCGACGCCGTCACCCTGGACCGGCTGCGCGGACGGCAGCGCCTCGGCCCCGGCTGGGTCAGCCATCTGCTCCAGGACGCCGTGACGCATCTGTGGCGCACCGGCGCGGTGGACGTGGCGGCGGTCGCGGCGTCGTACGACGTGCGCCGCGACGCCCTGGTGAGGGCGCTGCGGGAGCGCGGAGTCGCCGCGCACGGGCGCAGCGGGATGAACGTCTGGGTGCCGGTGTCCGACGAGACGGGCGCGGTGGCCCGCCTGTTGTCCTCGGGCTGGGCGGTCGCCCCGGGCGCCCGGTTCCGGGTGGCCTCGGGGCCGGGGCTGCGGCTGACGGTCTCTCCGCTGAGTGCCGGTGAGGTGGCCGGGGTCGCCGACGCCGTGGCGTCGGCGGTGGTCAGGGGGCCGGCCCCGGCGGGGCGGGTGGACTGATGGGGGCCGTGCTTCCCGGGGGCTTACCGGCGCTGGGTGAGAGCCGCGCCGACGAGGATGATCAGGGCGCCCACCGGCGTGTTCCAGCTGAGGTGTTCGCCGAGTATCAGCACGCCTGCCGCCGTGGCGATCACCGGAACGAAGTACGTCACCATCATCGCCGTCGTCGGACCGACCTCCGCCACCAGGCCGTACTGGATCAGGAAGGCGACACCGGTGCCCAGGGCGCCGAGGGCGAGCACCGAGAGCAGGGGGAGGACCGGGAAGGCGTCGGGAGCCGGGGCGGCGAGCGGCGCGGCCACCGCGAGTTGGACCGTGCCGAGCAGCAACTGGCCGGAGGACATGGCCAGATGGGAGTTCCCGGTTCCGGCGAGCGTGTGGCGCACGTAGGCCCAGCCGATCGCGTAGCTGAGCGAGGCGATGAGCGCGAGTGCCGTGCCCACCGGGTCCTGGCCGGAGAAGCCCTGCCACGCGCCCAGCACGGTCAGGACACCGGCGAAGCCGAGGCCCAGCCCCGCGACGCGCTGCCGGGTCGGGCGGTCGTCGGAGACGACGGCCACGGCGACGACCATGCCCCACAGGGGCGAGGCGGCGTTGCAGATCCCGGCCAGGGTGGAGGGGATGGTCGTCTCGGCGTAGGCGAAGAGCGAGAACGGCAGGGCGTTGAGGAAGAAGGCGGCCACGGCCAGATGGCCCCACACCCGGGCCCCGCGCGGCAGCCGCTCCCGCTTCGCCACCAGGACCGTCAGGAGGACGGCGGTGCCGAACACCATCCGGCCGAGCGTGACGTACAGCGGTGCGAACGCCTCGGTGCCCACCTTGATGAACAGGAAGCTGAAGCCCCAGACCAGGGCGAGCACGCCGAAGCGGATCCGCCAGTCGAGCAGCCTCCGTGGGCGGGCGGCGGGTGCGGCGGGCTGCTCGGCGGCGGGGGCGGGCGCCGCGGTGGTCGCTGAGGTCATGGCCTTCATGGCGTCTACATTGCGGGCTACAACGTCTTAGAACAAGCGAGAATTCATGTGCGTTATCGCGTAGCATTGCTTACATGAACCTGGATCGCCTGCGCACCTTGTACGCCGTGGCCCGGCACGGTTCCGTGAGCGGCGCCGCCGAAGGACTGCACGTGACCACCTCGGCCGTCTCCCAGCAGCTCTCGAAGCTGGAGAGGGAGACCGGGCAGCAGTTGCTCGCCAAGAACGGCCGCGGGGTGCGGCTCACCGACGCCGGGCGGCTGCTCTCCGACCACGCGGCGCGGATCCTGTCCCAAGTGGAGCTGGCCCAGGCGGACTTGGAGGCCCAGCGCGGACATGCCGTCGGCGAGCTGCTGCTGGGCGCGTTCCCGACCGCCGTCCGCGGCCTCTTCCCCGCCGCGCTGGAGCGGATGCGGGCCGAACACCCGCAGCTGCGCGCCCGGTTGCAGGAGATGGAGCCCGACGAGTCGGTGCCCGCGGTGGTGCGCGGCGACATCGACCTGGCGGTCGTCCTCGACTGGTACAACAAGCCCCTGCCGGTGCCCGGCGGGCTGGTCAAGGCGGCGCTGCTGGACGACCTGGTGGACGTGGCGATGCCCGCGGACCATCCCTTCGCCGATCGCAGCGCGGTCGAGCCGGAGGACTTCGTGGACGACGAGTGGGTGTCCTGGCCCGAGGGCGGGTTCTGCTACGACTGGCTGATGGTGACCCTGCGCGGCAAGGGCATCGAGCCGCACATCCGGCACACCGCGCGGGAGCACCAGACCCAGCTCGCGCTGATCGCCGCCGGGCTCGGGATCGGCGTCATACCCCGGCTCGGCCGGGGCCCGGTGCCCGAGGGGGTGCGGATGGTGCCGGTGAGCCCGCCCACGATGCGCCGCCACGTCTACGCGATCTGGCGCGCCGACGCCGACCGCAGGCCCTCCATCCGCGCGGCGGTGGACGTGCTGCGGTCGGTGGGGGAGAAGATCGTCGACTGACCGGCATGCTGGGCGCGTACGGCGCGCCCAGGCTGCCGTACGACTCGGACTCCCGTACGGCGCGCTCAGCCCTGGGGCAGCTTGCGGAAGTCCCAGGAGCTGACCGTGTCCGGGGTCAGCCGCAGCCACGCGTGGCGCCCGTCGTGCGGCATGGCGTCAAGCCCGAAGTACTTCGCCGCGAACATCCGCTCCGGCGCGTCGAGTTCGGGGCACGGCGCGCCCGAGCGCGGGGCCTCGCCGACGAAGACGGCCTCGCCGCTCAGCTCGGCGCCGCGCAGCTCGCCGTAGTCGTGCCCGTCGTCGACGATCACCGCGAGCCGTGGATCGCGGCGCAGCTCGGCCCAGCGGCGGCTGCGGGTCAGGGAGTAGAGCCACAGGGCCGTGCCGTCCCAGGCGAACCACAGCGCGCTGAGGTGCGGCCGCCCGTCCGCGGACACGGTCGCGACCCGGCAGGTGCGCTGTTCGGTGAGGAAGGCGTCCAGCTCGGCCGGGGTCATCATGATGCGGCGTCCCCGCCGCTGGGTGACGGTCATCCGCACAGAATCGCGACTCTTCCTTCCAAAGGCAATGGCCGTTACCCTCCCGGCGCGAGAAGCCCGGGAGGCCACCGTGTCGCTGTCCGAACTGCTCCGCCCCGAGGGCTGCGCCCTGCTCACCGTGGAGTGCCAGCGCGGCGTCGTGGGCCCGGGCAGCGCCCTGCCCGAACTCGCCGCCGAGGCCCGGGAGTCCGGCGCGCTCGGGCGTGTCGCCCGGCTGGTGTCGGCCGCCCACGACACGCGCGTCACCGTGCTGCACGCGGTGGCCGAGCGGCGCGCCGACGGGCGCGGCGCGAACCGCAACGCGCCGCTGTTCCGGGCCGCCGAGCGGCTGCCGGTGCGGCAGCTCACCGGGAGCGAGGCGGTACGGATCGCCGACCCCGTCCCGGTCGGCGCGGAGGATCTGCTGGTGCGGCGGCTGCACGGCCTGTCGCCGCTCGCCGGGACCGACGTGGACGCGCTACTGCGCAACCTGGGCTGCCGCACCCTGGTCATCGTCGGCGTGTCGGCCAATGTGGCGATACCCAACACGGTCTTCGACGCGGTCAACCTCGGCTATACGGCCGTGGTGCCCGCGGACGCCATTGCCGGGGTGCCCGCCTCGTACACCCCGGCAATGGTCCGTCACACCCTCGCCCTCGTCGCGACCGTCACCTCGACCGAGGACGTGATCGCCTGCTGGCAGGCGATCAGGCCATCTTGATCGAGGTGCCCTCCACCTTGATCTTGGCGCCGGGCAGCGCCTTCGTGGCCGGTCCGCCCTTCGGGCTGCCGTCGCTGATGTCGAACTTGGACTGGTGGCACGGGCAGTTGATGGTGCCGTCCGACACGTCGCCGACCGAGCACCCCTGGTGGGTGCAGATCGAGGAGAACGCCTTGAACTGCCCCGAGGACGGCTGGGTCACCACGACCTTGTGATCCTTGAAGACCATGCCGCCGCCCTCGGGGATCTGGGAGGTCTTGGCCAGCTCCATCCCGCCCCCCGACGTGTCGCCTCCCGCTCCCGCCGCGCCCGATTCGGCCCCGGCCGACTCCTGTGCGGAACCGGCGTTCTGCGAGCTGCCCGAGTCGCTGCTGTCTTCCTTACCGCAGGCGGTGAGGGCGGCGGCCAGCCCGGCCGCTCCGGCAGCGGAGACGACGGCGCGACGGGTGGTGCCCCATCCGGTGGTTTCCGGCTGCGTCATGGTGGTGCCTCCTGATCCAGGGACGTTTCGATTCCATACGCGGCCCGGCGCTCCAGCGTTCAACCGTCGCTCGGCCTGTTGTCGATCCGGGCAGGGTCGAACACGAAGGGATCCGGGCACCGATGGATGGACAGGCACGCGAAGCGCCGGGCGGACGGGCCCGGCGCCGGGACGTCGACGGTGAGAGGAAGACGATGGCCGCACCGGAACCGGAAGTGCAACGCAGACGGATCGGCATACCCGCCGAGTCCACCCCGGGCGAGACCAGGGTGGCGGCGACCCCGGCCACCGTGGGCCGACTCGCCGAGCTGGGGTACCACGTGATCGTCGAACCGGGCGCGGGAGAGGCGTCCCGCTTCTCCGACGCGGCCTACGAGGAGGCGGGAGCCGGCCTCGGGGACCCCTGGTCGGCGCCGGTCGTCCTGAAGGTCAACGGACCCTCCGGCGAGGAGATCGGGCGGCTGCGCGACGGGGCGACCCTGATCGCGCTCATCGGCCCCGCGCTCCACCCGGAACTGGTCGAGGAACTGGCCCGGCGGCCGATCACCGTACTGGCCATGGACGCCGTCCCGCGCATCTCGCGCGCCCAGTCCCTGGACGTCCTGAGCTCGATGGCGAACATCGCCGGGTACCGGGCCGTGGTCGAGGCCGCGCACGCCTTCGGCCGCTTCTTCACCGGTCAGGTGACCGCCGCCGGCAAGGTACCGCCGGCCAGGGTGCTGGTGGCCGGAGCCGGGGTGGCCGGACTCGCGGCGATCGGCGCGGCGCGCAGTCTCGGCGCCGTGGTCCGCGCCACCGATCCCCGGCCCGAGGTCGCCGAGCAGGTGCGCTCGCTGGGCGGGGAGTTCCTGGAGGTGCGGCCCGAAGAGTCCGCACCGTCGGAACAGTCCGCACAGCAGGTCAGCAGCGACGGTTACGCCAAGGCCACCTCGGACGACTACAACCGGCTCGCCGCGCGGCTGTACGCCGAGCAGGCCGCCGACGTCGACATCATCATCACCACCGCACTCGTCCCCGGCAGACCGGCGCCGAAGCTGATCACCGCCGAGGACGTGGCGCGCATGAAGCCCGGCAGCGTGATCGTCGACATGGCCGCGGCCCAGGGCGGCAACGTCGAGGGAACGGTCGCCGGAAAGGCGGTCGTCACCGGCAACGACGTGACGATCATCGGCTACACCGACCTGCCCGGCAGGCTCCCGGCCCAGGCGTCGCAGCTGTACGGCACCAACCTCGTCAACCTGATGAAGCTGCTCACCCCCGGCAAGGACGGCCGGCTCGTCCTCGACTTCGACGACGTGGTGCAGCGGTCGATGACCGTGGTCCGCGACGGCGAGAAGACCTGGCCGCCGCCACCGGTGCAGGTGTCCGCCGCGCCCACACCCGCCACACCCACGCCCGCCGGGGCACCGGAACCCGCCACACCCCCGGGCCCAGCGGCCGGGTCCACACGGTCCGCGCGGTCCGACTACGCCCTCGTCGGCGCCGGAGCGCTCGCCCTCTTCCTGGTGACCGCCTTCTCACCGCACCAGCTCATCGGCCACTTCCTGGTCTTCGTCCTGTCGATCGTGGTCGGCTTCTACGTCATCGGAAAGGTGCACCACGCGCTGCACACCCCGCTGATGTCGGTCACCAACGCGATCTCCGGGATCGTCGTGGTCGGCGCGCTGCTCCAGATCGGGCACGCGCACACCGCCGTCACCGTGCTGTCGTTCGCCGCGATCCTGCTGGCGAGCATCAACATCTTCGGCGGATTCGCCGTCACGCGCCGCATGCTCGGCATGTTCTCGAAGGGCTGATCGCGGATGACCACCACCACGGCCGCACAGGCCGCCTACGTCGTCGCCTCGCTGCTGTTCATCCTGAGCCTCGCCGGACTCTCCCAGCACCGGACCTCCCGCTCCGGAGTGGTCTGGGGCATCGCGGGCATGGTCATCGCGCTGGCCGCCACCATCGGGCTGGCCTCCCGGAGCATCACCGCCGCCGGTCTGGTGCTGATCGCCGTCGCCACGGCTGTCGGCGCGGGCATCGGACTGTGGCGCGCCCGCGTGGTCGAGATGACGGGCATGCCGGAACTGATCGCCGTCATGCACAGCTTCGTCGGCCTCGCCGCCGCGCTCGTCGGCTGGAACGGCTACCTCGACGTCGACGCCGAGCTGACCGGTTCGCTGCTGCGCATCCACCACGCCGAGGTCTTCCTCGGCGTGTTCATCGGCGCCGTCACCTTCACCGGCTCGGTCGTCGCGTACCTGAAGCTGTCGGCGCGGATCAAGTCCCGGCCGCTGATGCTCCCCGGCAGACACGCCCTCAACCTCGGCGCGCTCGCCGCGTTCGCCGTGCTCACCGTCGCGTTCGTCGCGCGCCCCCACATGGGACTGCTCATCGCGGTCACCGTGCTGGCCCTGGCCCTCGGCGCGCACCTGGTCGCCTCCATCGGCGGCGGTGACATGCCGGTGGTCGTCTCGATGCTCAACAGCTACTCCGGCTGGGCCGCAGCGGCCTCGGGCTTCCTGCTCGCCAACAACCTGCTGATCGTCACCGGCGCGCTGGTGGGCTCTTCCGGCGCCTACCTCTCGTACATCATGTGCAAGGCGATGAACCGCTCCTTCCTCTCGGTGATCGCGGGCGGCTTCGGGGCCCGGACGGTGACGAGCGGCGACGCCGGCGACCTCGGGGAACACCAGGAGATCAGCGCGGAGGACACCGCGGAACTGCTGCGCGACGCCTCCTCGGTGATCATCACCCCGGGCTACGGCATGGCGGTAGCCCAAGCCCAGTACCCGGTCGCGGAGCTCGCGCGCAAACTCCGCGACCGCGGCATCGAGGTGCGCTTCGGCATCCACCCGGTCGCCGGCCGGCTGCCCGGGCACATGAACGTGCTCCTTGCCGAGGCCAACGTGCCCTACGACATCGTCCTGGACATGGACGAGATCAACGACGACTTCGCCGCCACCTCGGTCGTCCTGGTCATCGGCGCCAACGACACCGTCAACCCGGCGGCCACCGACGACCCGGCCAGCCCCATCGCCGGGATGCCGGTGCTGCACGTGTGGGAGGCGGCTCATGTCGTCGTCTTCAAACGCTCCATGGCGGCCGGGTACGCGGGCGTGCAGAACCCGCTGTTCTTCCGGGAGAACAGCCGGATGCTCTTCGGCGACGCCAGGCAGCGGGTGGACGCCATCCTGAGCAGCCTCGACGCCACCGACGCACCGGCCGCGGCCATGGTGGGCACGGCCAACTGAAGCCGCCCGACGAGCGGTCCGCGCAGGAGAACGGCGGAGTCGGCCGTCCGCGCCGTGCGCACCGATAGCCTGGGCGGATGCTCCCTGAAGTCACGGCCACCCGCTATGTCACGCCCTTGCGTGAGGGCGGGTCGCTCCCCGGCATCGTCGAAGCCGACGATTTGGGCACGTATGTCATGAAGTTCATCGGCGCGGGCCAGGGCCGCAAGACCCTCGTCGCCGAGGTCATCTGCGGACAGCTGGGCCGCCGCCTGGGGTTGCGCGTCCCGGAGTTGGTGCGGATGCAGCTCGACCCGGTGATCGGGCTGAGCGAGCCGGACGAGGAGGTGCAGGACCTGCTCAAGGCCAGCGGCGGGCTCAACCTGGGCATGGACTACCTGCCCGGCTCGCTCGGCTTCGACCCGCTGGCCTTCGAGGTGGGCGCGGCGGAGGCCGGACAGGTGGTGTGGTTCGACGCGCTCATCGGCAACGTGGACCGGTCCTGGCGCAACCCCAACCTGCTGGTGTGGCACGGCAACCTGTGGCTCATCGACCACGGCGCCACGATGATCTGGCACCACAGCTGGCGCGGCCTGGACGCGGCCGCCACCAAGCCGTACGACGCCTCCGAGCATGTACTCGCCCCCTTCGCCCCGGATGTGGCCGCGGCCGCGGCCGCGCTCGCGCCGCGGATCACCGAGGAGCTGCTGACCGAGGTCACCGCCGACGTCCCCGACGCCTGGCTGGCCGACGAGCCCGGCTTCGACGGCCCGGACGCGGTGCGCCGCGCCTATGTGCGGGTGCTGCTGGAGCGGGCCGCGGCGATCGGTGAAAGGATCACGCTCGGGGAGCGCTCCGGTGACGGGCCGTCGAAGGCTCCCGACTGGCTGCGCGTATGGGTCGACGGAAAGGCAGCGAAGTGAGCGGGCTGCACCAGGGCCGGGATGTGTTCGAGTACGCCGTGGTGCGGGTCGTTCCCCGGGTGGAGCGCGGTGAGCTGATCAACGCGGGCGTCGTGGTCTACTGCCGCGCGACGTCCTTCGTGGCGGCCCGCACCCATCTGGACGAGACGCGGCTGCTCGCGCTCGACCCGTCGGCGGACGTGGCGGGCGTACGGGCCGCGTTGCACGCCGTGGAGGGCGTCTGCCGCGGGGGAGAGCAGGCCGGTCAGGCGGCCGGGGACGAGCCGGGGCGGCGGTTCCGCTGGCTGGTCGCACCGCGCTCGACCGTCGTCCAGCCGGGGCCGGTGCACACCGGGCTGACCACGGACGCGGAGGCGGAGGTCGAGCGGCTGCTCGACCTGTTGGTGCGCTGACGGGCGAGGGTGAGCAAGGGCATCACAGCGGGTCGTTGACAGTGGGCGGCGGGCCTCATAGCGTCTCGATCGCAGAAGCGACTAAGCGGTTGCTCACCCCCCGGTGCCGGGACGGTGCGCCGCTACCCGAGGCGAGGAGAACCCGCATGTCCACCAACGAGCAGCGTGTCGCCATCGTGACGGGCGCGGCCCGCGGCATCGGCGCGGCGACCGCCGTGCGACTGGCCGAGGAGGGCCGCGCCGTCGCCGTGCTCGACCTCGACGAGGCGTCCTGCGCGGAGACCGTGGAGAAGATCACCGCGGCGGGCGGCAAGGCCATCGCCGTGGGCTGCGACGTGTCCGACGCGGGGCAGGTGGAGGCCGCGGTCGGGCGTGTCGCCGAAGAGCTGGGCGCGCCGACGATCCTGGTGAACAACGCCGGTGTGCTCCGCGACAACCTGCTCTTCAAGATGAGCGAGTCCGACTGGGACACGGTCATGAACGTGCATCTGCGGGGCGCGTTCCTGATGTCGCGCGCCTGTCAGAAGCACATGGTGGACGCCGGGTTCGGACGGGTCGTCAACCTCTCCAGCAGCTCGGCGCTCGGCAACCGCGGTCAGGTCAACTACTCCGCCGCCAAGGCCGGTATGCAGGGCTTCACCAAGACCCTCGCCATCGAGCTGGGCAAGTTCGGCGTCACCGCCAACGCCGTGGCGCCCGGCTTCATCGCCACCGACATGACCGCCGCGACCGCCGAGCGCGTCGGCATGGGCTTCGACGACTTCCAGAAGGCGGCCGCGAGCCAGATCCCGGTGCAGCGCGTCGGGCAGCCGGAGGACATCGCGAACGCCGTGGCCTTCTTCACCGGGGACGCGGCCGGGTTCGTCTCCGGCCAGGTGATGTACGTGGCCGGCGGCCCGCTCAACTGATCAGGAGCCTACGAACCCCATGACCAAAGAGATCGCATCGGACAGCGGCAAGGCCGCGCTCGTCACCGGGGCCAGCCGCGGCATCGGCTACGGCATCGCCGAGGCGATGGTGGCGCGCGGCGACCGGGTGTGCATCACCGGCCGCAACGAGGACGCCCTGAAGGAGGCCGTCGAGCGGCTGGGCGCCGACCGGGTGATCGGCGTCCCCGGCAAGGCCCATGACGAGGCGCACCAGGCGGTGGCCGTCGAGCGCGCGATGGAGGCGTTCGGGCGCGTCGACTACCTCGTCAACAACGCCGGTACGAACCCGGTCTACTCGCCCATCGCCGATCTCGACCTCGCGGTGATACGCAAGGTCTTCGAGACCAACGTCGTCTCGGCGCTCGGTTTCGCCCAGCAGACCTGGAAGGCGTGGCAGAAGGAGAACGGCGGCGCGATCGTCAACATCTCCTCGGTCGCCGGGATGACGCCCTCGCCGTTCATCGCCGCGTACGGCGTGTCCAAGGCCGCGATGATCAACCTCACGCAGCAGCTCGCCCACGAGTTCGCGCCGGGCGTGCGGGTCAACACGATCGCCCCCGCCGTGGTGAAGACCAAGTTCGCCACCGCCCTGTACGAGGGGCGGGAGGAGGAGGCCGCCGCGGCGTATCCGCTCGGGCGGCTGGGCGTGCCGGAGGACATCGGGGGCGCGGCCGCGTTCCTCACTTCCGACCAGGCCGCGTGGATCACCGGCCAGACGCTCGTCGTGGACGGCGGTGTCTTCCTCAACGCGGGCGTCGGCTGACCGTCACCGCCCAGCCCGGCGCCGCCACGCGGCGGGCCCGGCACCGCTCCCGGTGCCGGGCCCGCGCCCGTGATCCCCGCACCGCGTGAGGCGCTGTCAGTGGCCGCCGGTAGGTTCGTGCCCGTGAACGGAACACGACCGGAGGTTGTTGACGTGGCCTACGAGCTGCCCGAGTCCTGGCGCGGCGTCCTCGGCGAGGAGCTGGAGAAGCCCTACTTCAAGGAGCTCACCGACTTCGTCGAGGAGGAGCGGGCCAGGGGGCCGGTCCACCCGCCGCGCGACGAGGTGTTCGCCGCCCTGGAGGCCACGCCGTACGACCAGGTGAAGGTGCTGATCCTCGGGCAGGACCCGTACCACGGCGAGGGCCAGGGGCACGGGCTGTGCTTCTCGGTGCGGCCGGGCGTCAAGACGCCGCCGTCGCTGCGGAACATCTACAAGGAGATGAAGGAGGAGCTGGGCCACCCCATCCCGGACAACGGCTATCTGATGCCGTGGGCCCGGCAGGGCGTCCTGCTGCTCAACGCGGTGCTGACGGTCCGCGGCGGCGAGGCCAACTCCCACAAGAGCAAGGGGTGGGAGAAGTTCACCGACGCGGTGATCCGGGCCGTGGCCGCCCGCCCCGACCCGGCCGTCTTCGTCCTCTGGGGGAATTACGCCCAGAAGAAGCTGCCGCTGATCGACGAGGAGCGGCACGCGGTGGTGAAGGGGGCGCACCCGTCGCCGCTGTCGGCGAAGAAGTTCTTCGGATCGCGCCCCTTCACCCAGATCGACGAGGCGGTGAAGGCCCAGGGCCACACGCCGATCGACTGGCGCATCCCGAACCTCCAGCCGTCTCAGCCCAGCTCGTAGTCGAAGGCGTACGACACCGCCTTGATGCCCTGCGGGGCGGTGAAGGAGCCCGCACCGGTGAGCCCGGCCAGCTCGCCGGTGCCCGAGCCCGGCACCACCTCGAAGGCGCACGTCACCGTGCCGTCCTCGCCGAAGGTGCCGTGCTGGGCGAGGACGAAGCTGCCCCTGCGGCCGTCGAGCTGCCCGTCCACCAGCTCATGGCCCGAGAAGGCACCGGTCTTGTCGGCGAGGTAGACGATGGCGTACTGACAGGTCGTGCCGGACGCCGTGATCGCGCCCGAGTAGCCGTTGGTCACGGTGGCGTGGGCGAGCTTCGCCCCGCCCGCGGCCTCCCCGACCGGCTTCTCCTGCCAGTCGGCGAAGGTGAAGGTACCGGTGGCGTGCGTGGTCATGGCGGGTCCTTTCGATCAGGCCGTGCGATCAGGCCGTGCGCTGGTGTGGGACTACTCTGCCCGCCGTACCTGACATCTTCTGTCAGGTACGGGCGCACAATGGACCGCATGCGTGCCGACCGCCTGCTTTCCCTGCTCCTTCTGCTCCAGAACCGGGGCCGGATGACCGCGCCGGAGATCGCCGCGGAGCTGGAGGTGTCGGTCCGTACCGTCTACCGTGACATCGACGCGCTGAGCGGATCCGGCGTACCGGTCTACGCCGACCGTGGCCCCGCGGGCGGCTACCGGCTGCTGGACGGCTACCGCACCCGGCTGACCGGACTCACCGGCGACGAGGCCGACTCGCTCTTCCTCGCCGGAATGCCAGGACCGGCCGCCGAACTGGGCCTCGGCGCGGACCTCACCACCGCCCAGCTCAAGCTGCGGGCCGCGCTGCCGCCCGAGCTGGACGAGCGCTCGCGCCGCATCCAGGAGCGCTTCCACCTCGACGCGCCCGGCTGGTTCCGGGACGCCGAGCCGGTGCCGTACCTCGCGGCGGCGGCCGAGGCCGTCTGGCGGCGCCGGGTGCTGCGGGTGCACTACCGGCGCTGGCGCGGCGAGGTGCACCGCGATCTGCACGCGCTCGGGCTCGTCCTCAAGGGCGGCATCTGGTACCTGGTGGCCAGGGCGGAGGACACCATCCGCAGCTACCGGGTGGCGCGGATCCTGGCCGCCGAGGTGCTCGGGGGGGTCTTCGAGCGCCCCGCCGGGTTCGATCTCGCCGCCTACTGGCAGGAGTCGGCGCGCGCCATGGAGGCGGCGCGTTTCCGGGGCGAGGCCGAACTGCTGCTGACCGAGCGGGGCTTGCGGCTGCTGCCGATGAAGTTCGGCGCGGTCGGCGCGGTGGCGGCCGCCGCTGCGGGCCCGCCCGACGCCCGGGGGCGGGTGCGGGTGGCGCTGCCCGTGGAGTCGCTGCCCGTGGCGGTCGACGACATGCTGCGGCTGGGCACCGACGCCGAGGTGCTCGGACCGCCCGAACTGCGCACCGCCGTCGCCCGCGCCGTCACCGAACTGGCCGAGCGGTACGGGCCGCCGGACTGACCCGATGGGCCCGCCTGACGGGAGTGGTGCGGCTCGCCGGTTAGCGTCGGCCACAGGCGGGGGGTACCGGCGGTTGCGCAGGCGGGAGGACCGGATGGGCGACGTACGGCGGGAGGCGCCGGAGGACGACGCCGTGCTGACCCGGATCGGGCAGGCGGTCATGCTGCACCGGGGCGGTGACCGCGAGGAGGCGCGCAACCGGCTGGCCGCGCTGTGGCGGGAGATCGAGGGCGACGGCGACCCGTTCCACCGCTGCGCCCTCGCCCACTACCTCGCCGACACCCAGGACGATCCGGCCGATGAGCTGCTGTGGGACCTGCTGGCCCTGGCCGCGGCCGACGGGCCCGGCGCCCGCACCCCCACCCCCCGGCTGCGCGCCCTCTACCCGGCCCTCCACCTCAACCTGGCCGCCGACTACGCCAAGCTCGGTCAGGAGGCGGCGGCCCGCGGCCAGCTGGAGCTGGCCCGGGCGAGCGCGGGCACGCTGGGCGACGATCCGTACGGGGACCGGGTACGGGCGGCGATCGCCCGGCTGGCGCAGCGGCTCGCGCTCTGACGGACCCTGGTGGATCAGTCGCCCGTGGCGCCGTCGATGCGCTCGCGGATGAGGTCGGCGTGGCCGTTGTGGCGGGCGTACTCCTCGATCATGTGGAGGTAGATCCAGCGCAGGTTGTACTCCTCGTGGCGGTCGCGCCGAGTGACGACCTTGTCCAGGGAGTGGCATGCGGCGGCCGCGCGGGCCTCGGCGACCTCGTCCCGCCAGATCGCGAAGGCGGCCTCGCCGGTGTCCGCTTCGGTGACCCGGAAGTCGCCGTCCTGATCCTCCTCGCTGTACCAGATGGGCGGCGCGTCCTGACCGTCCAGGACCCGCCGGAACCAGCCGCGCTCGACCTCGGCCATGTGCCGGACGAGCCCGAGCAGGGTGAGCCCGGACGGCGGCGCGGAGGCCTCGCGCAGCTGCTTGTCGTCGAGCCCCTCGCATTTGAGGGCCAGGGTCGCGCGGTGGAAGTCCAGCCACCCTTCCAGGCTGGTGCGTTCATCGCCGGTGGTGGGCGCCTCTTGGCGTTCGGCAGTCGTCATGGCGAGCATCATGAGGCCCCGGCTCCCGGTCGCGCCACGGATTATCGGCCCAGCATCCCGCGCAGCAGCTCCTCGAACCCGGCGCGCAGCGCCGCGCGTTGGGGCATCGCGGCGTGGTCGGCCCCGGCCGCGCAGCTGAACATCTGCCCCTCGCACCAGGCGACCAGCGACTGGGCGTGCCGCCGTGCTTCGGCGGATCCCACGGCGGTCATCAGCGCCTCCAGCGGCTCGCGGAAGCCGCGCCCCGCCGCGTCGTAGAACTCCCGCAGTTCGGGGCGGCGGGTCGCCTCCAGCGCCAGTTCGTACCGCGCGATCAGCAGCTCGGGCGCTTGGGTGAGCGAGCGGTGCAGCGCGAGGGCGAGCGCGTCGGCCAGCGGCGGAACAGGATCGATGGCGGGATCGCCGGGGCCGTCGCCCGGCGTGGGCATCTCGCCGGGCCCCAGCACCCGCGCCTCCCGCTCGGCCAGCCGCCGGACGGCCGCCTTGAGCAGGGCGGCGCGGGTACGGGCGTGGTTCGACGTCGAGCCCGGCGGGAGCCCGGCCGCCTCGTCCACCGCGCGGTGCGTCAGCCCTCGCATGCCGCGCCCGGCCAGCAGGGCGAGGGCGGTGTCGGCGATCAGCTCGGCGCGGGATCCACCCGGTGCGGGGGCGCGGGCGGGGGTGTGATCAGCGGTCATACGGCCAACCTACCCTCCGTACTACAGGTGTAGTAGCCTCGGTGTTACTACACCTGTAGTGACCGGGAGGGATCATGGAACAGCCCCGTGCCGTCGTCATCGGCGCCGGAGTCGGCGGGCTCACCGTGGCCGCGGCCGTCGTACGCCGCTCCGCGCGCGCCGCCCCGCGCGATCTCCCTGACCAGCGCCCCCGCCGTGGCCCTCCGCGACACCGTCGTCGCCGCCGCCACCCGCCTCGCCCCCGGGCTGCTGCTGCGCGGCTTCGACGGCATCGCCGACTGGCGCCCCCGGCCCCGACGACCCAGAAGCCGTCCTGAGTAGGGTGGACACGGCCACCGAACACCAGGAGGCAACGTGAGGGTCGGCTGCATCGGACTCGGCGACATCGCGCAGAAGGCCTATCTGCCCGTGCTCATGGCGCGGCCCGGGGTGGAGCCGCATCTGCACACCCGCACCCCCGCCACCCTCCAGCGGGTCGCCGACACCCACCGGGTGCCCGGGGCCCAGCGGCACACCACCCTGGACTCGCTGCTCGCGGCGGACATCGACGCCGCGTTCGTCCACGCCCCGACCGCCGAGCACGCCGGGCTCGTCACCCGGCTCCTCGACGCCGGGGTGGCCACCTACGTCGACAAGCCGCTCGCGTACGAACTCGGCGAGAGCGAGCGGCTGGTGCGGCTGGCCGAGGACCGCGGCGTCGGCCTGATGGTCGGCTTCAACCGGCGCTACGCCCCCGGGTACGCGCAGTGCCTGGACCATCCGCGCGATCTGATCCTGATGCAGAAGAACCGCGTCGGCCTCCCCGAGGACCCGCGCACCCTCGTCCTGGACGACTTCATCCACGTCGTCGACACCCTGCGCTTCCTCGCCCCCGGCCCGGTCGACCACATCGACGTGCGGACCAGGATCCGCGACGGGCTGCTGCACCACGTCGTCCTCCAACTGTCCGGCGACGGGTTCACCGCGCTCGGCGTGATGAACCGGATGAGCGGCTCCACCGAGGAGATCCTGGAGGTCTCCGGCCAGGACACCAAGCGGCAGGTGACCAACCTCGCCGAGATCACGGACCACAAGGGACAGCCGAGCGTGCGCCGCCGCGGCGACTGGGTACCGGTCGCCCGGCAGCGCGGCATCGAGCAGATCACCGACGCCTTCCTCGACGCCGTGCGCACCGGCAGGCGGCTCGATGCCGCGGACGCGCTACGCACCCACGAACTGTGCGAGCGGGTGATCAGCGACGCGCTGACGGGCGCCTGAGCACCCGGACCGTCTCCACCGCCCCGTACGCGGCGAGCGCCGCCAGCGCCCCGTACACCGTCAGCGGCCCGGTCCGCACATACGGGCTGGTGCCCTCCGCGAGCGGCACCGAGTAGACCTCCGCCGCGCTGGTGTCCGTACCCATGCGGTCGCCCACCGGCTCGCCGCGCGGGCCGAAGACCGCGCTCGTGCCGGTCAGCGTCGCGTGCACCATCGGCCGCCAGGTCTCCGCGGCGCGCAGCGCGGCCAGCGTGGCGTGCTGCTCGGGCGCCCAGCTCTGCTGGAACGTCGAGGTCGCCGACTGGACGACCAGCACCTGCGCCCCGTGCCGCGCCAGATTGCGGCTCATGTCCGGGAACGCCGACTCGAAGCAGACCTCCGGCCCGATCCGCAAGGCCCCAGGCAGCCGCATCACCGTCTGTTCCGTGCCGCGGTGCCGGTCCTCACCGGCCGCCTTGCCCACCGAGGTGGCCCAGCCCAGCAGCGCCCGGGCCGGGATGTACTCGCCGAACGGCACCAGCCGCATCTTGTCGTAGCGGTCGCCGGTCGGACCGTCCGGGCCGATCAGCACCGAACTCTTGTAGATCCCCGGCCGGTCGCTGCGCCGCGCGTCCACGTTGACCAGCAGATCCGCGCCCACCGAACGGGACAGCGCGCCCAGCCGCTTCGCCAGCCCCGGCCGGTCGCCCAGATCCGCGCCGACGCTGCTCTCGCCCCACACCACGAGGTCCGGATGGCGGGCCGCCAGCTGCCGGGTCAGCTCGACACTGCGCTCGAGACGCGGCTCCGGCCCCTTGATCACCCCGGGCTGCACCACCGCGATCCGCTGGGTCCCGGTCTCCTCCGGCACCGGCGCCCACGCCCACACCCCGGCCGCCGCCGCACCGCACGCGGTGAGCCCGGCCACCGCGACGGTACGGGCCCGGGGCGGCGTGATCAGTACGGTGAGCGCGACGTTCACCAGGACCAGCAGGAAGCCGACCAGCCACACCCCGCCCACCGATACCAGCCGCAGCGCGACGGGCACCTGCCACTGGCTCGCCCCGAGCAGCGCCCAGGGCCCGCCGAGGTACTGCCAGGACCGTACGAGCTCGGCCAGCAGCCACGCCGACGGCAGCAGCACCAGCGCGGCGCCCACCCGGGCGGGCCCCGGACGGCCGTGCAGCAGCCGGTGCGTCAGCGCGCCGAACGGCACCCACAACAGCCCCAGCAGCAGCGCCAGCAGCACGATGAACACATGCAGGCTCGGCATCAGCCAGTGGTGCGCCGCGAGCAGGAACCCGGTCCCGCCCAGCCAGCCGTCGTACGCCGCCCGCCGGATCGTGGGCGCCGAGCGCGTCAGCAGCAGCCAGGGCACCAGGGCGACGTACGCGAACCACCACAGCGACGGCGCGGGAAACGCCAGCGCGGGCAGCGCGCCCGCGAGCACCGCGGCGCCGCCGCGCACCCACCGGGAGGCGAGCCGCCGCCTCCACACCTCTCCGCGCACGCCGGATGCCCCCCTCCCGTTGGCATAGGGCCAGTGTGCGGGAGGAAACCGATCATGGATAGGGCGGAGACGCGCCGGAGCGTGCCTCATGCCGGATCCGGGAGGTCTTGCTCGGCCCAGATGAGCTTGCCGCCCTCGGTGTAGCGGGTGCCCCAGCGGCGGGTCATCTGCGCGACCAGGAACAGCCCGCGGCCGCCCTCGTCGGTGGTGCGGGCATGGCGCAGCCGCGGGGAGGTGCTGCTGGTGTCCGCGACCTCGCAGATCAGCACGTCGTGCCGGATCAGCCGCAGCCGGATGGGGCCGGTGCCGTGCCGTATGGCGTTGGTGACCAGCTCGCTGACGATCAGCTCGGTGGTCATCACCAGCTCCTCCAGGCCCCATTCGGCGAGCTGGTGGACGGCGAGCGAGCGGGCGTTGGCGACCACCGCCGGGTCGTGGGGCAGGTCCCAGGAGACGACGTGCCCGGCGCCCAGTGTGTTGGTACGGGCCAGCAGCAGCGCCACGTCGTCCGACTGCGGTCGGGTCAGCAGGGCGTCGACGACCGTCGAGCACAGCTCCTCCAGCGGCAGTCCGGGCTGGGCCAGGGCGTTGCTCAGCCGGCCGAGCCCGACGTCGATGTCCTGGTCGCAGGTCTCGATGAGGCCGTCCGTGAACAGCGCGATCAGACTGCCCGCGGGCAGCTCCAGCTCCGCCGACTCGAACGGCAGCGAACCGAGCCCCAGCGGGGGACCGGCGGGCAGCGGCGGGTAGGAGACCGCGCCGCCGGGGTCCACCACCGCGGGCGGGGGGTGCCCGGCCCGGGCCATCGTGCACCGCCGGGTGACCGGGTCGTACACCGCGTACAGACACGTGGCGCCCAGCACCGCGGCGCCCACGCCCTCCTGGCCGGATTCCTCCTCGGTGAGCCGGATGACCAGGTCGTCCAGATGGGCCAGCAGCTCCTCGGGCGGCAGGTCCATGTCGGCGAGGGTGTGCACGGCGGTACGCAGCCGGCCCATGGTGGCGGCCGCGGTGATGCCGTGCCCGACCACGTCGCCGACCACCAGCGCCACCCGGGCCCCGGACAGCGGAATGACGTCGAACCAGTCGCCGCCGACGCCGTTGCGCGCGTCGGTGGGCAGATAGCGCGAGGCCACCTCCAGGGCCTGGCCGCCGGACAGGGCGTGCGGCAGCAGGCTGCGCTGGAGCGCGAGGGCCGCGGTGTGCTCGCGGCTGTAGCGGCGGGCGTTGTCCACGCACAGCGCGGCGCGCGTCACCAGCTCCTCGGCGAGCACCAGATCGTCCGGCTCGAAGGGGTCCGGATGCCGGGTGCGGACGAACGAGGCCACGCCCAGGATCGTGCCGCGCGCACAGATCGGGACCACCATCAGGGAGCGCATCCCGAACTCGCGGACCTTCCGCGCCCGGGCCGGGTCGTCGCCGGTCCACGCGCCCAGCGAGGCGTCCAGCTCCGGGTCCAGGATGGCCTCCCCCTCCAGGAAGCTGCACGCGAACGGCGACGCCGGGGAGATGGCGACCGCGTCCCCGGGCGCCGCGATGGACTCCGGGCAGCCCTCGTGGATGGACGCCTGCCCCGCCCGCCGGAACTTGGGCAGGAACCGGGTGCGCTGGGTCGGGGGCTCCTCGCCGCGCAGGACGGAGTCCAGCAGGTCGACGGTGACGAAGTCGGCGAGCCGGGGCACCGCGAACTCGGCCAGCTCCTGTGCGGTGCGCATCACGTCCAGGGTGCTGCCGATGTGCTCGCTGGCCTCGCTGAGCAGGGCCAGCCGCTCCCGGGCCCGCCAGCGGTCGGTGACGTCGATGCCCATGTAGCAGACGCCGACCGGGTGGCCGTCCGCGTTGTCGAGGCGGAAGAAGGAGGTCGAGTACGCGTGCTCGTGGTGCGGCTCGGCCAGGGTCCAGCCCCGGTACTCGTAGTCGATCACCGGGACGCCGGTCTCCAGCACCTGGCGCATCTTCCCCTCCAGGGCCTCGGTGTCCAGGCCCGGCAGCGAGTCCGCCATCCGGCGGCCCAGCCGCTCGCCGCGCGGGACGCCGCCGTAGCGCTCCAGGGTGTCGTTCATCCACACGTACCGCAGGTCAGGGCTGAGCACGGCCATGCCGATGGGGGAGCGGGTCAGGAACGCCTGGAGCAGCGATCCGCTGACCGCCCAGGTCGGGATCGTCGCCACGTCGATCGCCGAGATCAGCCAGCAGGTGCCGCCGCCGAGCCCGGTGACCGGGGAGACCCGCAGGCCCACCGCGAGCCGCCGGCCGGACTGGTGCCGGACCTCCAGCAGCCCGCCCCAGCCGCCGCGCTCACCGCACTGTTCGGCGATGGACACCGCCTTCGCGGCGTCCTCCGGCGCCGCCAGCAGCATCGTCCCGGGCCGCTTCAGCACCTCCGGCGCCGGATAGCCCAGCAGCCGTTCCGCCGCCGTGGTCCAGCCGACGACGGTCCCCGTGGCATCGATCAGGGCCGTCGCGGCATCGGCCATGTCGAAGGGGACATGCGCTTCGGTCGGCGCGATTCCCTCGGGGATGGCCATCGCACCCGTCCCATCTGCGGAGACATTTCCCTTAATACTATGACTCCTGGACCTCCCCGGTCGTCAGTCGTGCGACGACCAGGGCGAGCAGGATGATCCCGCCGTAGATCGCCTGGATCCAGAAGGACGACACCTGGGCGAGCGTGAGCAGGTTCTCCAGCATGCCCAGCAGCAGGGTGCCCAGCAGCGCGCCCAGCAGGGAGCCCCGGCCGCCGCGGAGACTGATGCCGCCGATCACCGCGGCCGCGAACACCGTGAAGATCAGGCCGCTGCCCTGGTTGGCGCCCACCGCGCCGACCCGCCCCGCGATGACCAGACCGGCCAGCCCCGCCAGCCCACCGCCGACCACCAGGACCGTCCAGCCGACCCGCGCGGTGCGGATGCCCGCCGCCCGGGCGGCGGGGGCGCTGCCGCCGATCGCGTACACCGCGCGGCCGAGCCGGTGGTAGCGCAGGACGAACCCGGCCAGCGCGAAGCACAGCGCGGTCACCCACACCGAGACCGGCACCCCCAGCCACTCCCGCGAGCCGAGCACGAAGAACGCGTCCGGCGCGTCGAACAGCGTCTTGCCGGAGACCAGGCCGATCAGCACGCCGCGCAGCACGATGTTCATCGCGAGGGTCACGATGAACCCGTTGAGCCCGAGCCCCACGATCAGCGCCCCGTTGACCGCCCCCAGCCCCGCGCCCGCCAGCGGGATCAGCAGCAGCCCCACCCAGGTGGGCCACTCGGTGCCGAAGCCCGCCGAGGCGGCCGGGATGACGACCAGGAAGCCGAGGGCCGGGGCCAGGCCCGCGATCGACTCCAGGGAGAGGTCCATCCTGCCGCTGATCAGGATCATCGCCTCGGCGAGCACCAGCAGCCCGAGCGCCGAGGACGCCCCCAGGATGTTCACCAGGTTGTCCCGGTCGAGGAAGTCGGGGTTGCCGATCGCGCCGATGATCAGCAGCAGCACCACGGCGGGCAGCAGCGCCAGATCGCGGATCCGGACCGGGACGAGGCGCCGGGCGCGGCCGGTGCGCCGCGTGGCGAGGTCATTCGTCGGGTTCATGGGCGAGGTCGTTCATGGGGTCCATGGGCGCGGGTGCGGTCATTCATGGCCGAGGGTGACCCCTTCGATCGAGGCGACGAGTTCCCGGTCGGTCCAGCCCGCCCGGTGGGTGACGGTGACGAAGCCGCCCACCATCACCAGCACCCGGTCACAGGCCCGCAGATCCCCCAGCTGGTCGGAGACGATCAGCACCGCGCGCCCCTCGGCCCGGGCCCGCAGCGCGGTCTCCAGCAGATCGCGCTGGGACTGCACGTCCACCCCCGCCGTCGGGTCGATCAGCACCAGCACCCGGGGATCCGTGGCCAGCGCCCGGGCCATGACGACCTTCTGCTGATTGCCGCCGGACAGCGCGGTCACCGGCTGGGCCGGGCCCCGGGTGGTGATGCCGAGCCGCTCGATGGCGCGGCGGGCCACCGCGTCCCGGGCGGACGGCCGGATCAGCCCCCGGGGCCCGAGCCGGTCGCCGATGGGCAGCGTGATGTTGTCCGCCACCGACAGCTGCGGGATCAGCCCCTGCACCCGCCGGTCGCGCGGCACACAGCCGACCCCGGCGGCCAGCGCCGCGGTGACGCTGCCCAGCCGCAGCGGACGGCCGAAGACCTCGATCCGGCCGCCGGTCGGCCGGTGCAGCCCGGCCAGCGCCTCGCCCAGCTGATGGCTGCCGGACCCGGCGAGCCCGGCCAGCCCCACCACCTCACCGGCCCCGACGGTGAGGCTGACGTCATGGAAGGACGCGCTGCTCAGCCGCTCGACCCGGACCGCCACCGGGCCCCGGGGGCATGGCCGGGGCGCCGCGCCGGGCCGGGCGGGGGCGGCCGGTTCGCCCGTCATCTTCTCGATCAGGGCCCGGGTGGGCAGCTCGCCGACGGGCGCGGTGACGATCCTGCGGGCGTCCCGGAAGACGGTGACGGCCTGGCAGACCTCGTACACCTCGCGCAGATGGTGCGAGATGTGCAGAAACGTGACCCCGGCGACCTGGAGCCGCCGCATGTGCGCGAACAGCCGCGCCGTCGCCCGGCTGTCGAGCTGCGCCGTGGGCTCGTCCAGGATGACGAAGCGGGTGCCCTGCGACAGCGCCCGCGCGATCTCCACCATCTTGGCGTCCTCGACGCTCAGATCCCCGGCCCGCGCGCCCTCGTGCACGGGGACGCCCCAGGCGTCCAGCAGCGCGCGGGCCCGGCGGCGGGTCCGCCGCCAACTGATCACCGAGGTGCGGGGGAGGACCGGCTGATGGCCCAGGAACAGGTTCTCCGCCACCGTCAGCTCGTTGATGATCGTGGACTGCTGGTAGACGCAGGCCACCCGGCGGCGCCAGGCCGCCCGGTCCGCGGCCGCGGGGGCGGCCGCGCCCTCGAACCACACCGTGCCCGCGTCCGGCCGCTCCAGCCCGGTGAGGACGGCCACCAGCGTCGACTTGCCCGCGCCGTTGCGCCCGACCAGGGCGTGCGTCTCGCCCGTCCGCACGGTGATCCCCGCCTCCCACAGGGCCACCGTCGGCCCGTACCGCTTCGTGATCCCGCGCGCCTCGCACAGCGGTGGCCGCCCGGTGGTCATCCGCGATTGCCCCACAGCGCGGGGTCGTTCACATTGGCCGGGGTCACCAGCGGGGCCGGAAGCTGATCCTCCAGGATGCCCTCGCGCACCTCGACGATGCGGCTGCCGTGATCGGTCCGCCCCTTCCGGAACGGCCTCCCGGCCATGGCCTGCTTGATGTAGACCATGGCGTACCGCGCGTACAGATCCGTGGGCTGGGACACGGTCGCGTCGATCCACCCCTTGCGGATCGCGTCCAGCTCCTGCGGGATCCCGTCGTTGGAGACGATCGCGATATGGCCCCGACGGCCTCTCGGACGCAGCGCCCGATGGCGCTGGAGCGTGCGCAGTGTGGGCGCCAGATACACGCCCCCGGCCTGGAGATAGATGCCCTTGATGTCCGGATTGGCGCTGTACAGCGCCTCCAGCCCGGCCGCCGCCTTGTCCGCCTGCCACCCGGCGGCGATGTCGAGGACCCTGATGTGCGGGTAGTGGCGGCGCATGCACTGGTCGAACGCGGCGGTGCGGTCCCGCCCGTTGACCGACGCCAGATCGCCCTCGATCTGCACCACCTTGCCGCGCCGCACGGCCCGCCCGAGGCTCCGGCACGCCTTCTCGCCGTACGCCCGGTTGTCGGCCCGGACCACGATCGCCACCTTGCCCCGGTCGGGCGCGACGTCGACCGCCACGACGGGGACCCGCCGCCGCTGCGCGGCCCGCAGCCCGGTGACGATGGCGGCGGAGTCGATGGGGGAGACGACCAGCCCGTCGATGTTCTGGGCGAGCAGATTGCGGATGTCGCTGACCTGGCGGCTGGCGTCGTTGTTGGAGTTCACCGTCGGCAGCACCCGGACGCCGACCTTGGCCGCCTGGCGCGGGATGTCGCGCTCGTACGCCTCCCAGAACGGCGAGGTCAGGAACGGCACCACCACCCCGACCCGCCGCCCGCCGCCCGATTCCTCGGAGCACCCCGTGGCGGCCGGGCCGCAGACCAGCACGAGGACCGCGGCGGCGGTGGCGAGGCGGTGGCGCGTCGTGCGCATCGTGCTCCCGGCTCCGGTCGTGGAACGGCTGTGGCGACCATAAGCCCGCCCGCCGTTCCGTCTCCCCGGGGCACGCCGCGGGGTCCCCGGCAGGGGGCACACCGATACCACCCACCGGCAGTGCGGCGGCGAGGGCGCGGGGCGTTTTCCCCTACCCGCCCCTTCCCGTAACCGGGGCTCCGCCC
>NZ_RIBZ01000863.1:0-23697 GCF_003721215.1 Streptomyces botrytidirepellens | reverse complement strand
GCCGCGCGGGACCGCCGCAGGCCGCCCGGCGCGGGGCCGCCCCGCTACCGCCCCAGGCGGTTGGCCGCGTGGACCGCGCGCAGCACCGCCGCCGCCTTGTTGCGGCACTCCGCGTCCTCGGCCACCGGGTCCGAGTCGGCGACGATACCGGCGCCCGCCTGGACGTAGGCCGTGCCGTCGCGCAGCAGCGCGGTGCGGATGGCGATGGCGGTGTCGGAGTCGCCCGCGAAGTCGAGGTAGCCGACGCAGCCGCCGTACAGCCCCCGGCGGCTCGGCTCCAGCTCCTCGATGATCTGCATCGCGCGCGGCTTGGGGGCGCCGGAGAGGGTGCCCGCGGGGAAGCAGGCGGTGAGGACGTCGAACGCGGTGCGCCCTTCCGCGAGCTTGCCGGTCACGGTGGAGACGATGTGCATGACGTGGCTGTAACGCTCGACCGACATGAAGTCGACCACCTCGACGCTGCCGGGCTCGCAGACCCGCCCCAGGTCGTTGCGGCCGAGGTCGACCAGCATCAGGTGCTCGGCGCGCTCCTTGGGGTCGGCCATCAGCTCCTCGGCGAGGGCGGCGTCCTCCTGCGGGGTGGCGCCGCGGGGCCGGGTACCCGCGATGGGGTGCAGCATGGCGCTGCCGTCCTCGACCTTGACCAGGGCCTCGGGGCTGGAGCCCACCACGTCGAAGCCGTCGAAGCGGAAGAGGTACATGTACGGGCTGGGGTTGGTGGCCCGCAGGACCCGGTAGACGTCGAGGGCGCTCGCCGAGCAGGGCGTCTCGAAGCGCTGCGAGGGGACGACCTGGAAGGCCTCGCCCGCGCGGATGCGCTCCTTGATGTCGTCCACGGCCGTCATGAAGTCCGGTCCGCCCCACAGCGCGGTGTACTCGGGCACCTCGGAGGGCGGCAGCGCGGTGGGGTCGGTGGCGACGGGGCGTACGAGGTCGGCGGCCATCGCGTCGAGCCGGGCCACGGCGTCGGCGTACGCCTCGTCCACGCCGGTGTCGAGGTCGTTGTGGTTGATCGCGTTGGCGATCAGCAGCACGGTGCCGTCCCAGTGGTCGAGGACGGCGAGGTCCGAGGTGAGCAGCATGGTCAGCTCGGGGAGCCGCAGATCGTCGCGCCCGTGCTCGCCGATCTTCTCCAGGCGGCGGACGACGTCGTAGCCGAGGTAGCCGACCATGCCGCCGGTGAAGGGCGGCAGATGGACGAGACCGCCCAGGTCACGCGGGGTGTGGAGGGTCTCGACCGTGGCGCGCAGGGCGGCGAGCGGGTCGCCCTCGGTGGGGACGCCGACGGGCGGGGTGCCCAGCCAGTGGGTGCGGCCGTCGCGCTCGGTGAGGGTGGCGGAGCTGCGGACGCCGACGAAGGAGTAGCGGGACCAGGAGCGGCCGTTCTCGGCGGACTCCAGCAGGAAGGTGCCGGGGCGCTCGGCGGCGAGTTTGCGGTAGAGGCCCACCGGGGTGTCGCCGTCCGCGAGCAGCTTGCGGGTGACGGGGATGACACGGCGGTCGGCCGCCAGCTTGCGGAAGGTCTCGAGGTCCATCGTGGCAGCGTCCTGGGTCATGGCTGGGGAGCCTAGTGGGCGGTCTTCCGGCGGTCTTCGGTCCGAAGGGGGCTACTCGCCCAGGGGGAGGACGTCGGCGTCGAAGCAGGTGCGGTCGCCGGTGTGGCAGGCGGCGCCGACCTGGTCGACCTTGACGAGCACGGTGTCGCCGTCGCAGTCGAGCGCGACGGACTTGACCTGCTGGGTGTGGCCCGAGGTGTCGCCCTTGACCCAGTACTCCCGGCGGCTGCGGCTCCAGTAGGTGCAGCGGCCGGTGGTGAGGGTGCGGTGCAGCGCCTCGTCGTCCATCCAGCCGAGCATCAGCACCTCGCCGGTGTCGTACTGCTGGGCGATGGCGGGGACGAGGCCGTCGGCGCCGCGCTTGAGGCGGGCGGCGATGGCCGGGTCGAGGGCGGAGGGACGATCGGAGCCGGTCATGCGACCATTCTGCACGTCCCGGAGGGTGATCCGCGGCCCGCGGTGGCCCTGCCGTCCGGCGAGTGAGCCGAAGGGGCGCGCCGGTGTTGAAAGGGAGTCGCGCGCAGGGAGCGAGGTACGAGCGACCGAGCACGTCGACCGTCGACACCGGCTGAGGCGCCCCGGAGGCGAACCGAGCCAAGAAAAAAGGGGGCCGGGCCCGATGGTCGCTCTGCGGGGGTGATGGGGCATGCTTCGGGCATGACGTTTCCGTCGCCGTCGCATGACCACAACCGGCCTGGAAACGGCGGGGGGTTTGGTCCACCGCCGCAGCCGCAGCAGGAACCACAGCAATCACCACAGCAGGGCTTCGGGCCGCCGCCCGTCCCGGGACAGCCCGGTCCGCCCGCGCTCCCCAGCGGTTTCGGACCGCCTCCGCCTCCCCCGCCGCCGGGTGGACCGCCGCCCCGCCGGTCCAGGGCCGCGGCGATCGTGACCGGCGTGGCGGTAGGGCTGGCGGTGGTCGCGGGCGTGGCCTTCTTCGGCTCACAGGACGACGACAGCGGCGACAAGGCGGCCGACGCCCCGCAGTCCGCCTCGAACCGCCCCCTCTCCTCGCCGTCGGGCGACGCGTCCGCTCCGGCCGGTACGGAGGACCCGGGCCAGGGCGCACCGCTGGGCGGCGGGGACGACCAGGCCGCCCCGTCCCCCGACGCCTCGGAGTCCAGCCCGGCCGGCCGCAGGATGCCGTATGTCGTGCTCAAGCCGGGCACCTGCTTCGACCACCCGGCGATGGACAGCAGCGTGACGAAGGTCGAGAAGCGCTCGTGCGACCGCGCGCACGACGGCGAGGTGATCACCAACGAGACGCTGAAGGGGGACTTCTCCTCCGAGCGGGCGATCCAGCGCAAGGCGCTCTCCCTGTGCGCGACGGACGCGGAGAAGCGGCTGGAGAGCGTCCCCAATGACGGCCGGGAGTATTACTACTACGCGTTCTACCCGGCCCTGGGCACGTACACGGAGCACCGCAAGGACCGGGTCTCGTGCGCGCTGACGGTGAGCACGGGCAAGGACGGTGCCAAGCTGCGCGAGCCGATACCCGAGTAGCTCCCCCGGGCCCCGGGGCGGGCGCTTCTCATGGCGGGCGGCGGGCGTCGGCCGTAGGGTGGGCGGTATGTCCACTCACGCGAAGCGCGAACGCCTGCTCCTCGCCGATCTCTTGGAGAACGCGGGCCCCGACGCCCCGACGCTGTGCGAGGGCTGGACCACCCGTGACCTGGCGGCCCATCTGGTGGTGCGCGAGCGCCGCGCCGACGCGGCCGGCGGCCTGGTGATCAAGCCGCTGGCCCAGCGGCTGACCCGGGTGCAGGCCGAGTTCGCCGCGAAGCCGTACGAGGAGCTGGTGCAGCTCTTCCGCTCCGGCCCGCCGCGGATGTCGCCCTTCGCGATGAAGCAGGTGGACGAGGCGGCCAACACCGTCGAGTTCTACGTCCACGCCGAGGACGTCCGCCGCGCCCGCCCGGACTGGACGCCGCGCGAGATCGACCCGGTCTTCGCCGACGCGCTGTGGTCCCGTACCGAGCGGGTCGCGCGGGTGTTCGGCCGCAAGTCCCCGGTCGGGCTGGTGCTGCGCCGCCCCGACGGGCGTACGGCGGTCGCCCACCGCGGCGTGCCGGTGGTCACGGTCACCGGCGAGCCCGGCGAGCTGGCGCTGTTCCTGTACGGGCGGCAGAAGGCGGCCCGGGTCGAACTGGACGGCGACAAGGGGGCGGTGGCCGCGGCGCTGGACGCCACGCTCGGCGTCTGACGCCACGGCGTCCCGGCTACGGGCTTCACTGCGTGCTGCCGAGGTTGAGGGTGATGACGCCGCCGATCACCAGGGCCACGCCCAGCGCCTTCGCCGCGGTGAGCGGTTCGCCCAGGAAGAGCAGACCGATCACCACGATGAGGGCCGTGCCGAGGCCCGACCACAGCGCGTAGCCCACGCCGACCTGCATCCCGTCGTGGATCGCCCGCGCCAGCAGGAAGCACGCCACCGCGTAGGAGGCGAGGCAGGCCAGGGCGGGTCCGGGGCGGGAGAAGCCCGCGGTGGATTTGAGGAGACTGGTGCCGATCAATTCGGCGGTGATGGCGGCCAGAAGGAGGAGGTAGGCCATGCCGACAGTCTCCGAGCGCCGAGAAGTACACGTCAAACCTGTCAGCAGGGGCCTGAGACCCCTGAAAAGTGTTGCTCGCCCCTTGCCCGGCCGAAGGGCCCCGCGTAGCGTCGGCGACCGTGCGTACGCCCCTCCCTCCGCTGCCCGGACTGCTGGCCTACGAGGCGACCGCGCGGCTCGGCAGCATCGCGGCGGCCGCCGATGAGCTGGGCCTGTCGGCCTCGGCGGTCAGCCAGCGCATCCGGGTGCTGGAGACACACCTGGGGATTGCGCTGTTCGAGCGCCAGGCGCGCAGCATCCGGCTGACGCCGATGGGGCAGGCGTATCTGCCCACCGTCCGGGGCGCGTTCGACGATCTGTCGGCGGGCACCACCGGGCTGTTCGGCCCGGCCGGGCGGGGGCGGCTGACCGTGCGGGTGCAGGTGTCGTACGCCATGACCTGGCTGGTGCCCCGGCTCCAGGACTTCCACGACGACTACCCGCACATCGACCTGCGGGTGGTGACCGCGATCTGGGCCAACGAGGTCCCGCCGCACGAGGTGGACCTGGAGATCCGTCACGGCAACGGCCGCTGGGCCGGATTCACCGCCGACCTGCTGCACGAGGACCAGGCCGTGGTGGTCGGCTCCCCCGCCCATCTGGAGGCATACGGCCCGCTGACCGGGCCCGCCGACCTGGAGCAGCGGCCGCGGGTGCACGTCATCGGCTACGACGACCTGTGGCAGCGGCTGTTCCCGCATACGCCGCCGCCGTCGCGGGGCGCGGAGGCCACCATCACGCTCGACACCACGGTGGCGGCGACCCAGTTCGCCGCGTCCGGGCTGCACTGCGCCCTGGTGCCCGAACGCTTCGCGCGCGCCGCCGTCCGCGACGGGCGTCTCGTGGTCCTCCACGACCGGCTGGTGCCGCTGCGCCAGGCCCACTATCTGCTCCAGCGCGAGGGAGAGGGCGAGGCCCATATGTCCCCGGAGGGGCGGACGTTCGTCCAGTGGCTGATCCGCCAGGACATCGAGGACCCGCCGCTCCAGCCGGGCGGCTAGTACGTTCTAGAGAACTACGGGTGGCTCGGGGCCGGGCCGGTGGTGGCGCGCTCCACCAGATGGGGCGCGAACACGCTCTCGGACGCCTCCCGCCCCGCGACGAGGTCCAGCGCCCCGCTCACCGCCGCCTCCGCGAGCCGGGCCGCGTCCTGCGACACCGTCGTCATCTGCACATGCGGGAACTTGGCCAGCCGCGAGTCGTCGTACCCGACCACCGAGATCTCCCCGGGAACCGCGTGGCCCTCCCGCCCGAGGACGTCCAGCACGCCCGTGGCGCAGCGGTCGTTGAAGGCGACGACGGCCGTGGGCGGGGTCTCGCGGGCCAGCAGATAGCGCATGCCCTGCGCCCCCGCGGCCTCGGTGAGCCCACCGGCCAGCACCTCGGCCGAGTCCTGGAGCCCGTGCCGCCCCATGGCCTCCAGGAAGCCGAGGCGGCGGTCGGAGCTGCCGGGCGCCCCGGCGCCGTCGATGTGCGCGATGTGCCGGTGGCCGAGGGCGGCGAGGTGGTCGACGGCGAGCGCGACCCCGGCCTTGTCGTCGCCGCGTACGACGCCCACGCCCGGGACGTCGGCGTGCCGGGCGACCAGCAGCGTCGGCCCCCGGCGGGCCAGCCGGGCCAGTTCCTCCGTACCGAGCCGGCTGCCCAGCAGGATGGCCGCCTCGCAGCGCTCGCGCAGCAGGGCGCCGACCGCGGTGGACTCCTCCCGGCTGGGCGCCACGGCGCTGAGCGTCACGTCGTAGCCGCGGCGGGCGGCGGCGGCGTAGATCTGCTCCACGAGGTCGCCGTGGAAGGGCTGTTGGAGTTCGAAGGTGACGCCGAGCAGCCGTGAACTGCTCTGGCGCAGCTTGCGGGCGCGCTGGTCGGGGACGTACCCCATCTCGTCGGCGATCTTCAGGACGCGCTTGCGGGTGGCCTCGCTGGCTCCCGGTACGCCGCGCATCACGATCGAGACCAGCGCGGTGGAGATTCCGGCGGCCCGTGCGACGTCGGCCATGGTCGGCCGCGTGCCGCCCGCCTCCTCGGTCACTCCCGTCACTCCTGCCTGACTCCTGCCTGCCGCCCTGGCCGACCCGCGTCCGAGCATATCGATCTCTTGACCGGCTCCCCCTTCTCGCTCTACCGTCCTGGCATCACTAGAACGTACTAGTTCTCCACGGTACTAGGCCCCAGGGGAGATGCGCATATGACCGTCACCGACACCGTGCGACTGGCCACGATCGGCGCGGGCCGCATCGGCGGCAACCACGCCGGGCTCGTGGCCCGGCACGTCCCCGGCGCCACCCTGGCCGCCGTCGCCGATCCGGTGCCCGGCGCCGCGGAACGCCTCGCGGACTCCCTCGGCGCCCCGTACGCCACCACCGACCCGGGCGCCGTCCTCGGCCGGGACGACATCGACGGGGTGCTGATCACCGCCCCCGCCCGGGCCCACACCGACCTGGTCGTGGCAGCGGCCGCCGCCGGAAAGCACGTCTTCGTGGAGAAGCCGATGGCGGTGACCCTGGCGGACGCCGACCGCGCCATCGCCGCCGCGCGCGACGCGGGCGTCGTCCTCCAGGTGGGGTTCAACCGCCGGTTCGCCCCCGGCTTCGCCGCCGCCCGCGCCGCCGTCGACGACGGCCGGACCGGCACCCCGCAGCTGCTGCGCTCCCTCACCCGCGACCCGGGCCCGTTCACCGCCGACCCGGCCCGTATCCCGCGGTGGACGATCTTCCTCGAAACCCTCATCCATGACTTCGACACCCTGTGCTGGCTCAACCCCGGCGCCGCCCCGGTCCGCGTCCACGCCACCGCCGACGCCCTGATCCGTCCCGACGCCAAGGCGGACGGCCACCTCGACACCGCCGTGGTGACGATCCGTTTCGACAACGGCGCCATCGCCACCGCCGAGGCATCCTTCTCCGCCCTGTACGGCTACGACGTACGCGCCGAGGTCTTCGGCTCCGGCGGCATGGTCACCGCCGGGAGCGGCCGCAGCACCGACATGACCTACTACGGCCCCGACGGCCTCCACGCCGACACCGCCCGGCGCGATACGGACCTCCTGCGCGCGGCCTACCTCGCGGAGCTGACCGCGTTCGCCGACGCGGTCCGCCACCGCACACCGCCCCCGGTCACCGGGCACGACGCCCGCCGGGCGCTGTCCATCGCCCTGGCCGCCATCCGCAGCGTCGAGACCGCGGCCCCCGTGGACCTCGCCGCGAGCGCCACGACCGCCGAAACCGCTCAGACCGCCGAGGTGACCGCATGAGCGAGACGAGCCCCTTCACCCTGGCCGCCAGCGCCGAAATGCTCTACCTCGACCTGCCGTTCACCGAACGGGTCCGGCGCATCGCCGACCAGGGCTTCCAGGTCGAGATCTGGGACTGGTCCGCCAAGGACATCGACGCCCTCGCCGCCACCGGTGCCACGTTCTCCTCCATGACCGGCTACCTCACCGGCGACCTCACCTCACCCGACGGCATCGACGCCCTGCTCGCCTCGGCCCGCACATCCCTCGCCGTCACCGACCGCCTGAACTGCCCCCGCCTCAACCTCCACGGCACCGGTCTGGACGGCAAGGGGCTGCCCGTCCGCCCCGTCGAGACCGTCACCCCCGCGATGTGGCTGACCGCAGCCGACACCCTCCGTCGCATCGCGGCCCTCGGCGAGGAAGCCGACCGCGTCTTCACCCTCGAAAACCTCAACCTCGCCGTCGACCACCCGGGCACCCCCTTCGCCCGCGCCGCCGACACCCTCGCCCTGGCCCGCGCCGTCGACAGCCCCCACCTGCGGCTGAACCTGGACCTCTACCACGCCCAGATCGGCGAGGGAAACCTCATCGACCTCCTCGGCCGGGCCCTCCCCTACGTCGGCGAGATCCAGGTGGCCGACGTCCCCGGCCGCTGCGAACCGGGCACCGGCGAAATCCACTACCCCGCCATCGCCACCGCCCTCCACGACCTCGGCTACACCGGCGTCGTGGGCCTCGAATCCTGGGCCCGCGACGATTCCGACGCCGCCCTGGAGGCTTTCCGCACCGCCTTCACGCCCTGACGGTTCTGACACTGACCGGCCGTCGGCCGGAATCCTGGTAGCGAGGCACGCCCCCCATTCGGGATCATGTGCGACTCGTCCCATCAGCGAGAGGAACCTCAACACCATGGGCCGTCAGCACACCTACCGCACCACCGTCCGCTGGACCGGCGACACCGGGAGCGGATACCGGGGCTACGGGCGCGCGCACGATGTTCTCAGCGAGGGCAAGCCCACCCTCGCGGCCAGCGCCGATCCGGCGTTCCGGGGGGATCCGGAGCGCTGGAATCCGGAGGAATTTCTGCTGGCCTCGCTCTCGCAGTGCCACATGCTGACGTATCTGTCGGTGTGCGCCCGGGAAGGGGTGACGGTCACGGGGTACGAGGACGCGGCCACCGGGACGATGGAGGAGACGGCGGGGTACAGCGGGCGGTTCACCGAGGTGGTGCTGCGGCCGGTGGTCACCGTCGCGGACGCGGGGATGGTGGAGCGGGCGCGCTCGGCGCACCACGACGCGCACCAGGCGTGTTTCATCGCCAACTCGGTCAACTTCCCCGTCCGTCACGAGCCGACGGTCAGGGTGGGGTAGTCGGTGTAGCCGGTCTCGCCGCCCACGTACATCAGGTACGCGTCCCGGATCGGGTTGAGCGGGGCGCCGGTGCGCAGGCGGTGCACCAGGTCGGGGTTGGCCAGGAAGGGGCGGCCGAGGGCGATGAGGTCGGCGCCCTCGGCCAGGAGGCGGGTGGCCTGGTGGAGGCCGCCGTCGGCGGGGATCGCGGCACCGGGCAGGTGGGGGTTGGCGATCAGCGTGCCCGACCATGTCGTGCGGATCTCCCGGAAGACGGGGTCGTCCGGTTCGGCGCGGACGATGTGCACATAGGCCGGGCCGATGTCCGCCAGCGCCTCGATGAGCGCGGGGTAGATGTGCTCGGTGTCGCCCTCCTCGATGCCGTTGACGGTGGAGTGGGGGGAGATCCGTACGCCCACCCGCTCGGGGCCGATCGCGTCGGCGACGGCGCGGACCGTCTCGGCCACGAAGCGGACGCGGCCACTCGCCGGGCCGCCATAGGCGTCGGTGCGGCGGTTGGTGTTCCGGGCGAGGAACTGGTGGAGGAGGTAGCCGTTGGCGGAGTGCACCTCCACCCCGGCGAAGCCCGCGTCGAGGGCGTTGCGGGCGGCGGCGGCGAAGTCGGCGATGGTGGCGCGGATGTCGTCGGTGGTCATCTCGCGCGGTACGACGGCCTCCTGGTGGCCGCCCGGGGTGAAGATGGTCTCGGGGAGCGGGACCGGGGAGGGCGCGAGCGGGGTCAGGCCGCTGGTGTCGGGGTGGCCGACCCGGCCGCCGTGCTGGAGCTGGAGGAACATCGGGCGGCCGCCCGCGGCGTGGACCGCGTCGGTGACGCGCCGCCATCCGGCGACGTGGGCGTCGTTGTGGATCGCGGTGATGTTGGGGTAGGTCTGCCCGACGGCGTTGGGCGTGGCGGCCTCGGCCACGATCAGCCCGGCGGAGGCGCGCTGCGCGTAGTAGGTGTCCATGATCGGCAGGGGTACGCCGTCGGCGGCGGCGCGGTTACGGGTCATCGGCGCCATGACCAGGCGGTTGGGCAGGTGCAGTGCGCCGAGGCGGGCCGGCTCGAACAGGGAAGTGATCGCTGGTGCGTTCGTCATGCCGGTACCGTAGAAGTTCACATTGGTGTCAGATTCAAGCCCGGACCGGCGTGCGAGGTGGGGAATGCGGATCGGCGAACTGGCTCGGCGCACCGGCGTCAGCGAGCGCTCGCTGCGCTATTACGAGAAGCAGGGGCTGATGGACGCCGAGCGCACCCCGGGCGGCCATCGCGAGTACGCCGGGGGCGCGGTGGACCGGGTGATCCGCATTCAGGAGCTGTTCGCCGCGGGGCTGTGCAGCGAGAAGATCGCCGAGCTGCTCCCCTGCATGCGTGACTCGGACGGCGGCCCGTCCCGGATCGCGGGCGGGCGGCTGGTCGCCGACCTGACCGTGGAGCGGGACCGCATCAACCGGATGATCGCCGACCTGATCCGCTCCCGGGAGGTCCTGGACGAGGTGATCGACGCGGCGTCCGCCCCGGCCGAGTAGCCGGGCACGCCCCCCTGTGGCGCAGGTCACGGGAACCGCCCACCGCGTGCGGAGAGGCACGGGTGTGAGGTGGAAACGACATGACTGAGGGTCTGCGCGAGCGGATACGGGCGGGTGACCGCGAGGCGTTCGCGCAGCTCTACGAAGAGCACGCGCGCGCCGTCTACAACCATGCCTTCCGGCTGACCGGCGACTGGTCGGCGGCCGAGGAGGTGATGGGGGACACGTTCCTCGACGCCTGGCGCGGCCGGGAGCAACTGGAGCCGGGCGACGGCTCGTTGAAGCCGTGGCTGCTGGGTGTGGCGACGAACAAGGCGCGGAACGCCAATCGGGGCCTCGGGCGACGGCTGGCGTTTCTGGCCCGGCGTCCCGCGCCCGCCCCGGTGGCGGACTTCGCGGAGGAGGCCGCGGGCCGGATCGACGACGCCCGCCAACTGGCCGCCGTGCGCGAGGTGTACGGCCGTCTGCGGCGCGGGGAGCAGGAGGTGCTGGCGCTGTGCGTGTGGTCGGGGCTGGACTACGCGCAGGCGGCCGAGGCGATGGGGATTCCGGTGGGAACGGTGCGCTCAAGGCTGTCCCGGGCCCGCGCCCGACTGCGCAAGCTCGCCGATCAGCGACTCACGGAAGAAAAGAAGAAAAAGCGGGAAAAGACGGAACCGCCGCATCGTCACGGAGAGGTACAGCGCGAGGCCGCGTTCGCGGCCCTGCCGTTTCAGGAGTTTCAGGAGGACCCCCGATGAGGCCCGAGCGCGAGGACGCCGCGTACGAGGACACCGCGTGCGAGGAACTCGCCCGGCTGCTTCCTCCCGTACCGGGAGAGCGGGACGTGCCCTCCGCTCCGTACCTCCACCACAAGGACCGTTTGATGCAGCTGATCGATAACGCCGCCGCCGACCAGAAGACGACCCCGACCCCGAAGGCCCGGCCGCGGCTGCTGCGCCCGGCTGTGCTGATGCCCGCCGCGGCGCTGGCGCTGGCCGGGGCGCTGGCCGTCGCCTTCACCGGGGGCGGCGGTGCGTCCGGCGACGCCACCGCCCAGCCCCGCGAGACCGCCACCGTCCTGCTCGACCGGCTCGCCGGGACCGCGGCGAAGTCGGACGTCCGGCCGGTGCGCCAGGATCAGTTCGTCTACGTCAAGAGCGTCGGGGCCGGGGCCGAGATGACGGAGGACGGCGCCTCCGAGCTGGACCCGCGGGGCGAGCACGAGGTCTGGAAGTCACAGCAGGTGAAGCGAATCCACAAGATCGGCGAGACGCACGATGACGAGGGCTACGCCCCGATGTACGAATTGGGAGGGTCTCCCGCGGGCATCGACCGCCCCACGTACCAGTGGCTGGCGTCCCTGCCGACCGACCCGGACGTCCTGCTCAAGGAGCTGTACCGGATGACCGAAGCGGAAGACGGCCAGGAGAAGGCGCAGGCCGTCTTCGAGCAGATCGGTCGGTTGCTGGGCGACGTGATGCCGCCGGAGAACGCCGCCGCGCTGTACAAGGCCGCCGCGAAAATCCCCGGGGTGACGCGGCACGAGGACGCGGTGGACGCGGCGGGCCGCCACGGGTTCGGCATCGCCCGCGTCGACAAGCGGACGTGGGTCGCGAACGAGTGGATCTTTGACCGGGACAGCCTCGCCTACCTAGGTGAGCGCGAATACCGGACGAAGGACTTCGCGGCGGGCAAGAAGGGCGACGTCCTGGCGGAGTACGCCCTTCTGAAGCACGGGATCGTCGACCACTACCGCGAGCGGCCCGCCACCAAGTGATCAGAGCATGAAGCGGGGGATCACGTCCGGTGGTCCCCCGCCGCGGCTGCGTACATCCTCAGCGGACCGGGTGTCCCGCGTCCCGCAGCGCACCCTTGACCTGGCCGATGCGCAGGTCGCCGAAGTGGAAGACGGAGGCGGCCAGCACCGCGTCCGCGCCCGCCTCGACCGCCGGGGGGAAGTCGGCGAGCTTGCCCGCGCCGCCGCTGGCGATGACGGGGATGGTGACGTGCTTGCGCACCGCTTCGATCATCGCGGTGTCGTAGCCGTCCTTGGTGCCGTCCGCGTCCATCGAGTTCAGCAGGATCTCCCCGGCGCCCAGCTCGGCCGCGCGGTGGGCCCACTCCACGGCGTCGATGCCGGTGCCGCGGCGGCCGCCGTGGGTGGTGACCTCGTAGCCGGATTCCGTTTCCGTTCCGGAAGGGCAGCGGCGGGCGTCGACCGACAGGACGAGGACCTGGCTGCCGAACCGCTCGGCGATCTCGCGGATGAGCTCGGGCCGGGCGATGGCGGCGGTGTTGACGCCGACCTTGTCGGCTCCGGCGCGCAGCAGCTTGTCGACGTCCTCGGTGGTGCGGACGCCGCCGCCCACGGTCAGCGGGATGAAGACCTGCTCGGCGGTGCGGCGCACCACGTCGTAGGTGGTCTCGCGGTCGCCGGAGGAGGCGGTGATGTCGAGGAAGGTCAGCTCGTCGGCGCCCTCCTCGCCGTAGATCCGGGCCATTTCGACGGGGTCACCGGCGTCCCGCAGGTTCTGGAAGTTGACGCCCTTGACGACCCGGCCGTTGTCCACGTCCAGGCAGGGGATGACTCGGACCGCCAGGGTCATGACGCTCGGGCTCCTCGGAATGCTTCCAGTTCGACTTCCACCAGCACGCGCGAGTCGACGAAGCCGGACACCACGACGAGGGTCGCGGCCGGGCGTACGGCGTCGAAGATCTCCTTGTGGGCGCGGCCCGCCTCGTCCACGTCGCGGGCGTGGGTGAGGTACATGCGGGTGCGGATGACGGATTCGACGCCGAGGCCGAACTCCTTCAGCGCGTCCAGGGCGTGGCCGAAGGCGGCGTGCGTCTGCTCGTACGGGTCGCCCTCGCCCTCCAGGACGCCGCGGTCCGCGAGCGGCATGGTCCCGGAGACGACCACCAGGTCCCCGGCCGCGACGGCCCGGGCGAAGCCGATGCTCTCCTCCCAGGGGCTGCCGGTCTGCACTCGCCGCGGGGTCTTCTCGGCCGAGCTTTCGGGTGAGGTCATGCGGATACCGCCTCCAACGCCTCTTCCAAGGTGAACGCCTTGGCGTAGAGCGCCTTGCCCACGATGGCGCCCTCGACGCCTTCCGGTACCAGGGTCGCAAGGGCGCGCAGGTCGTCGAGCGAGGAAACGCCGCCGGAGGCGACGACGGGCTTGTCGGTGGCGGCGCACACGTTGCGCAGCAGCTCCAGGTTGGGGCCCTGGAGGGTGCCGTCCTTGGCGATGTCGGTGACGACATAGCGGGCGCAGCCCTCGGAGTCGAGGCGGGCGAGGGTTTCGTACAGGTCGCCGCCGTCGCGGGTCCAGCCGCGGCCGCGCAGGGTGGTGCCGCGGACGTCGAGGCCGACCGCGATCTTGTCGCCGTGCTCGGCGATGACCTTGGCGACCCACTCGGGGGTCTCCAGGGCGGCGGTGCCGAGGTTGACGCGGGTGCAGCCGGTGGCGAGGGCGGCGGTCAGCGAGGCGTCGTCGCGGATGCCGCCGGACAGCTCGACCTTGAGGTCCATGGCGCGGGCGACCTGGGCGATCTGCTCGCGGTTGTCGCCGGTGCCGAAGGCGGCGTCGAGGTCCACCAGGTGCAGCCACTCGGCGCCGGCCCGCTGCCAGGCGAGGGCGGCCTCCATCGGGTCGCCGTACGACGTCTCGGAGCCGGATTCGCCATGGACGAGGCGGACGGCCTGGCCGTCGCGGACGTCGACGGCGGGGAGGAGTTCGAGGCGGTGCGTTGGCATGCGGGAACCTTACGGTGCGTACGGGGCGGGCGGGTACGGGCGGGGCGGGCCGTTCAGAGCGTGTCGAGCCAGTTGCGCAGCAGGCGTGCCCCGGCGTCGCCGGACTTCTCGGGGTGGAACTGGGTGGCCCACAGCGGGCCGTTCTCCACGGCGGCCACGAACGGCTCGCCGTGGGTCGTCCAGCTGACCTTGGGGCCGGGCATGTGCGGGTTGCTGACCTCCAGCTCCCAGGTGCGGACGGCGTAGGAGTGCACGAAGTAGTAGCGCTCCTCCTTGTCCAGTCCCGCGAAGAGCTGCGAGTCGCCGGGCGCGGTGACCGTGTTCCAGCCCATGTGGGGGACGACGGGGGCGCGCAGCGGTTCGACGGTGCCGGGCCATTCGTCCAGGCCCTCGGCCTCGACGCCGTGCTCGATGCCGCGGCCGAAGAGGATCTGCATGCCGACGCAGATGCCCATGACCGGGCGGCCGCCGGCCAGCCGGCGGCCCACGATCCAGTCGCCGCGCGCCTCGCGCAGCCCCTTGATGCAGGCGCCGAAGGCGCCGACACCGGGGACGAGGAGGCCGTCGGCGGCCATGGCCTTGTCGTAGTCGCGGCTGATCTCGACGTCCGCGCCGACGTGGGCGAGGGCCCGTTCGGCGGAGCGGACGTTGCCGAAGCCGTAGTCGAAGACGATGATCTTCTTCGCACCGTTACCAGCGGAGCTGCTCAATTCCAGACCTCCAGCCGCAGGATCCCGGCCAGCAGCGACATCGTGGCGCCCACTCCCAGCAGCACGATCACGCCCTTGGGCAGCCCCTGCTTGGCGAAGGAGATGACTCCGCCGAGGAGGAACAGCCCGAGCAGGATGAAGACGGTCGACAGCCCGTTCATTCAGAGGGCGCCCTTCGTGGAGGGGAGGATCCCCGCGGCGCGCGGGTCGCGCTCGCTCGCGTACCGCAGCGCCCGGGCGAGCGCCTTGAACTGGCACTCCACGATGTGGTGCGCGTTGCGCCCGTAGGGCACGTGGACGTGCAGGGCGACCTGCGCCTGGGCCACGAAGGACTCCAGGATGTGCCGCGTCATCGTGGTGTCGTAGGTGCCGATCATCGGCGCGATGTTCTCCGGCTCGGTGTGCACGAGGTACGGGCGGCCGGAGAGGTCGACGGTCACTTGGGCCAGCGACTCGTCCAGCGGCACCGTGCAGTTGCCGAAGCGGTAGATGCCCATCTTGTCGCCGAGTGCCTGTTTGAAGGCGGCACCGAGCGCGAGGGCGGTGTCCTCGATGGTGTGGTGGGTGTCGATGTGCAGGTCACCCTCGGTCTTGACCGTGAGGTCGAAGAGGCCGTGGCGGCCGAGCTGGTCGAGCATGTGGTCGTAGAAACCGACACCTGTCGACACATCGACCTGGCCGGTGCCGTCGAGGTCGATCTCGACGACGACCGAGGTCTCCTTGGTCGTGCGCTCCACGCGTCCCACGCGGGTCATGCGCTCTTCTCCTTCATCAGCTCGCGAACCGCGTCGAGGAACGCGTCGTTCTCGGTCGGGGTGCCCGCGGTGACCCGCAGCCGGCCCGGTACGCCGTTGTCCCGGACCAGGACGCCGTGGTCCAGCAGGGTCTGCCAGGCCGCGTGGGCGTCCTCGAAGCGTCCGAACTGGACGAAGTTGGCGTCCGAGTCGGTCACGTCGCAGCCGATGGCGCGCAGCTCCCGCACCAGCCGGTCGCGCTCGGTCTTGAGCGCGTCGACGTACCCGAGCAGCGTATCGGTGTGCTCCAGGGCGGCCAGCGCGGTGGCCTGGGTGACGGCGGACAGGTGGTACGGCAGCCGCACCAGCTGGACGGCGTCGACCACGGCGGGGTCGGCGGCCAGGTAGCCGAGCCGCAGCCCGGCGGCGCCGAACGCCTTGGACATCGTCCGGGAGAGCACCAGATGCGGCCGGCCCTCGATCAGCGGCAGCAGCGACGGGCGGTGGCTGAACTCGGCGTACGCCTCGTCCACCACCACCAGCGACGGCTTCGCGGCCTGCGCCGCCTCGTACAGCGCGAGCACCGTGTCGGCTTCGACGGCGGTGCCGGTCGGGTTGTTCGGCGAGGTGATGAAGACGACGTCGGGCTTGCGCTCGGCGATGGCCGCGCGGGCGGCCTCGACATCGATGGTGAAGTCGTCGTTCCGCGGACCGGAGATCCAGCCGGTGCCGGTGCCGCGCGAGATCAGCGCGTGCATCGAGTACGAGGGCTCGAAGCCGATCGCGGTGCGCCCGGGCCCGCCGAAGGTCTGGAGCAGCTGCTGGAGCACCTCGTTGGAGCCGTTGGCCGCCCACACCTGCTCGGGGCCCACCGCGAGACCGGCCGTACGGGTGAGGTAGCGGGCCAGCTCGGTGCGCAGCTCGACCGCGTCCCGGTCCGGGTAGCGGTTGAGCTGGCGGGCCGCCTCGGCGACCCGCTCCGCGATCCGCTCCACCAGCGGCTCGGGCAGCGGATAGGGGTTCTCGTTGGTGTTCAGCCGTACGGGGACGTCCAGCTGCGGCGCGCCGTACGGGGACTTGCCGCGCAGCTCGTCCCGGATGGGGAGATCGTCAATCCCGGTCACTTGCTCCCAGGTACCTTCCAGTCGAACCGTGCCTTCACCGCCGCGCCGTGCGCGGGCAGGTCCTCCGCGTCGGCGAGCGTCACCACATGGCCCGCGACCTCGGCCAGCGCCTCGCGGGTGTAGTCCACGACGTGGATGCCGCGCAGGAAGGACTGCACCGACAGGCCGGAGGAGTGGCAGGCGCAGCCGCCGGTGGGCAGGACGTGGTTCGAGCCCGCCGCGTAGTCGCCGAGCGACACCGGTGCGTACGCGCCGACGAAGATCGCCCCGGCGTTGCGCACCCGGGCCGCGACCGCCGCCGCGTCCTCGGTCTGGATCTCCAGGTGCTCGGCGGCGTACGCGTCGACCACCGCGAGGCCCTGTTCGAGGCCGTCGACCAGCACGATGCCGGACTGCCGCCCGGCCAGCGCGGGGGCGATGCGGTCCTCGACGTGCTTGGTGGCCGCGACCTGGGTCTCCAGTTCCTTCTCGACCGCGGTGGCCAGCTCCTCGGAGTCGGTGACCAGCACCGACGCGGCCAGCGGGTCGTGCTCGGCCTGGCTGATCAGGTCCGCGGCGACGTGCACCGGGTCGGCGGTGGCGTCGGCGAGGATCGCGATCTCGGTCGGCCCGGCCTCGGCGTCGATGCCGATTCGGCCCTTGAGCAGCCGCTTGGCGGCGGCGACCCAGATGTTGCCGGGCCCGGTGACCATGGAGGCCGGACGGCACTCCTCGGTGCCGTACGCGAACATCGCGACCGCCTGGGCGCCGCCCGCCGCGTACACCTCGTCGACGCCGAGCAGCGCGCAGGCCGCCAGGATCGTGGGGTGCGGCAGCCCGCCGAACTCGGCCTGCGGCGGGGAGGCGACGGCCATCGAGGCGACCCCGGCCTCCTGCGCGGGCACCACGTTCATCACCACGGACGACGGATAGACGGACCGCCCGCCCGGTGCGTACAGCCCGACGCGCTCGACGGGCACCCAGCGCTCGGTGACCGTGCCGCCCGGCACGACCTGCGTGGTGTGGTCGGCGCGCCGCTGCTCCCGGTGGACCAGCCGGGCCCGCCGGATGGACTCCTCCAGGGCCGCGCGCACGGCCGGGTCCAGCTCCTCCAGGGCGCGGGTGAGCGCCTCGGCGGGCACCCGGACCCGCTCCATGGTCACGCCGTCGAAGCGATGCGCGTACTCGATCAGTGCAGCGGTGCCGCGATGGCGCACGTCGTCGCAGATGGGCCGCACCTTCTCCAGGGCGGCCTCGACGTCGAGCTCGGCACGGGGCAGCAGGTCGCGGTCGATCCCGCCCTCGGGGAAGGCGGCGCCGCGCAGATCGATACGGGAGATCACGCGATCAATTGTCTCAGACGTGCTCCGACGCCCCGCCCCCCGTATCAGTGACTGATACGGACCCCCTAAGTTGATCCTGACCGTTGGCGTTCAAGCGGTTACTCAGCGGGAATGGGGTTCCGTACGGGGGTACGGAGGACAGGAGGCACACGGCTGTGACCGAGCCACACGACGGCGATCCTCCCCAGGGGCTGGACCTGACCACCGCCGAGTGGGGCATGTGGCAGGCGTTCCGCAACGGCAGTACCCACGATCTGCGCACCTCCCACCCCCAGCGGAACGACCCCTCAGGACCGTACGCCTGGGGCCCGGAGCGCAGCGTGCGCGCGCGTGTCGTCGCCCTGCTGCTGCTCGACGGGCCGCCCGCCCAGCCGGGCCGGGTGGCCGCGCTCAAGCTCAACGGGGTGCACATCACCGGCACCCTCGACCTGGCCGGCGGCAGCATCGACCCGTACGTGGAGCTGAAGAACTGCCGCTTCGAGCGGGAGGTGCTGCTCCCCGAGTCGAACTTCACCACCCTCCGTCTGGTGGGCTGCTCGCTCCCCCGGCTGGAGGCGGCGCGGCTGAGCACCGAGGGCGATCTGCATCTGCCGCGCTGCGTGGTCGACCACGGCATCCGGCTCACCGACGCCCACATCGGCACCGATTTACTGCTGAACCAGCTGATCGTGCGGCGGGACCGCCGCGGCATGTCGATCACGGCCGACGGGCTGACGGTGGCCCAGGACTTCCAGGCCGACATGATCGAGTCGTACGGCGAGATCAGTCTGCGCGGCGCCCAGATCGGCGTGTCGCTCAGCCTGCGCGGCAGTCGGCTGCGCAACCCGTACGGGCGACGGGCGCTGAACGCGCCGCAGCTGACCGTCGAGCGCAGCCTGTACCTCACCGCGGGCGGGGTCAGCACCTACTCCAGCGGTTCGACACCCCCGTACGGCACCACCAGCACGCCGACCCGCGGCACCCGCATCCAGCGCTTCGAATGCGAGGGCGGGATCCGGCTGGACGACGGGCGGATCGGCGACGCCATCGACTTCGACCAGGCCCGCTTCGTCATGGAGAACGACCAGGAGCTGTCGCTGCGCCGGGTGCAGACGCCCGAGCTGCGCTTCCTGGGCGAGCGGCCGCAGCGCGGCCGGGTGATCCTGTCCGGCGCCAAGGTGGTCAACCTGGTCGACAAGTCGGTGAGCTGGCCGGGCCCCGGCGGGCTGACCATGGCGGGCTTCTCCTACGAGAACCTGATCCCGCGCGGCCACTTCCCGCTGTCCCGGCGCCTGGAGTGGGTGGCCGCCGCGACCCCCGAGTACGCGCCCGAGCCGTACGAGATGCTCGCCAACACGATGCGGGCCAGCGGCGAGGACGCCGACGCGCGCGAGGTGCTGCTCGCCAAGCAGCGCCGCCGCCGAGAAACGCTGCCGCTCGCCGGGAAGATGTGGGGCTACCTCCAGGACTGGACCGTGGCCTACGGCTACCGGCCCGGCCGGGCCGCGGTGTGGATGGCGGTGCTGTGGGCCGTCGGCTCGGTGTTCTTCGCCCACAACAGACCGGAGGCCATCAAACCGGGGGAAACGCCGTACTGGAACGCCTCGCTCTATACGCTCGATCTGCTGATCCCGGTCATCAACCTGGGCCAGGACGGCTACTGGAAACCCGCGGGCGCGGTCCAGTGGGCGTCCATCGTGATGATCCTGCTCGGCTGGGTGCTGGCCACCACCGTCGCGGCCGGTGCGTCCCGGCTGCTGCGCCGCCAGTGACCGGCTCCGGCGCCGCCAGTGAAGAGACACGCGTGGGGCCATTAGGCTTACGCCCCGTGACCTCCGCGCGCCTTCCGCTCTTCCCGCTGAACACGGTGCTGTTCCCGGGGCTCGTCATGCCCCTGAACGTCTTCGAACAGCGGTACCGCTCCCTGATGCGCGATCTTTCGGCGCTTCCCGAGGACGCCCCGCGCCGGTTCGGGGTGGTCGCCATCAGGGACGGTCACGAGGTCGCGCCCAGCGCGATCGGCCTCCCCGAATCGGCGCCCGCGCCCGACCGGGGCCCGGCGGCGGGCTTCGGCCCGGACCCGGCCAAGTCGTTCTACGGGGTGGGCTGTGTCGCGGACGCGGCCACCATCCGGGAGCAGGAGGACGGCACCTACGAGGTGCTGGCCACCGGCACCACCCGCTTCGAGCTGCTGTCCGTGGACTCCACGGGCCCCTATCTGGTGGGCGAGGTCAACGAGCTGGAGGAGGAGCCGGGCGACGGCGCCGGAGCGCTGGCCTCCGGGGTGGTACGGGCGTTCCGCACCTACCAGAAGCGGCTCGCGGGCGCCCGGGAGCGCACCCTCGCCACCGAACAGGACCTGCCGGGCGAGCCCTCGGTGCTCTCCTACCTGGTCGCGGCCGCCGCCGTGCTCGACACCCCGGCCAAGCAGCGGCTGCTCCAGGCGCCCGATACGGCGAGCCGGCTGGCCGAGGAGCTGAAAATGCTGCGCTCCGAGAGCGCGGTCATCGGTAAGCTCCCGTCGCTGCCCGCCGTCGACCTGACCCGCCGCCCCACCAGCCCGAACTGACGCCACCTCAACTCCACGCATCGGACATGGCGAAGAAGACCAAGAAGAACTCCTCCGGAAGCACCGGAACTCCCGCCACCACCGCCCTCACCGCGGCGGGCACGGCCTTCACCGTGCGCTCCTACGACCACGACCCCGCCGCCTCCTCGTACGGCGAGGAGGCCGCGCAGGCGCTGGGCGTGGATCCGGGGCGGGTGTTCAAGACCCTCATCGCGAGCGTCGACGACCGCCTCACGGTCGCCATCGTGCCCGTATCGGCCTCGCTCGACCTCAAGGCGCTCGCCGCCGCGGTCGGCGGCAAGCGCGCCACCATGGCGGACCCGGCCGCGGCCGAGCGCACCACGGGCTACGTCCGCGGCGGCATCTCCCCGCTCGGTCAGCGCAAGCGCCTGCCGACCGCGCTGGACGCCTCCGCCGACGGCCACGAGACGGTCTGCGTCTCGGCGGGCCGCCGCGGCCTGGAGGTCGAGCTGTCCCCGAAGGACCTGGCGTCACTGACGGACGCGGTGGTGGCACCGATCGCGCGGTTCGACACGCCGTAGGGCCCGGCCCATCCACGCCCACATGGTCGGGGCAATCGTTTGGGTAGGGTGGGTGTCACCGGCCACAGGTGTCAAGGGCCCGCTGTTACGATCACGATCGTTCGCCGTACCGGGGACCGGGGTGCGGCGGTGGGACAACCGGAGGCCGAGCCGAAGTGGGCACGCAGCAATCACGACCGGTCACCCTGCGCACGATCGCCGATCAGCTCGGTCTGCATGTCTCGACCGTCTCCCGGGTGCTGCACGCCAAGCCGGACGAGAGCCTGCGGGCCGCCTCGGCCGACACCGTGGAGCGGGTCCGGCGGCTCGCCGACGAACTGGGCTACCAGCCCAACCCCCACGCCACCAGCCTGCGCACCCGGCGCAGCAATCTGGTCGGCGTCCTGGTCCCCCGGCTGTCGGACATCGTGCTCGCCACGATCTACGAGGGGATCGAGGAGGCCGCCGCCGAGCAGGGCCTGTCGACGTTCGTCGCCAACACCGGCGACAACCCCGACGCCCAGCGCACCCGCACCAACATGGTCATCGGGCGGCGCGTCGACGGCATGATCTTCGGCGACGCGCACGCGGACGGGCGCTTCCTGGCCGAGGTGGCCGGGCGCGGCATCCCGTTCGTCCTGGTCAGCCGGACGTGTGCCGACCACCCGTCGGTGACCTGCGACGACTACCTGGGCGGCCGGCTGGTCGCCGACCATCTGCTGGAGCTGGGCCACCGCGATGTCGCGGTCGTCGCGGGCGAGCCGTACGCGAGCACCGGCATCGACCGTACGGCAGGCCTGGTGGACCGCTATCGGGAGGCGGGCCTGCCGATTCCGGCCCACCGGATCGCGCACTCCCGCTTCGACGTTCCCGGCGGACACGCCGCCACGGCGCGGCTGCTGGACACGCCGGAGCCGCCGACGGCGGTCTTCGCGGTGAACGACTTCGCGGCCATCGGCGCGATCGGCGCCCTCCGCGAACAGGGCCTGCGGGCGGGCGCCGATGTGGCGGTGGTGGGGTTCAACGACACTCCGCTGGCGGCGGAGTTGCCACTGCCGCTGACGACCGTGCGGTCCCCCATGCTGGAGATGGGCCGCCGGGGCCTGCGGCTGCTGGTCCGGCTGCTGGAGGGCGAGGCGGTCGAGTCCGAGCGCCTGCGCCCGGAACTGGTCGTCCGCGCCTCCAGCGCGCCGCGACTATAGGTCGCTCAAGCGGCGGTCGTGGTCTGGTAGTAGGTCTCCGGCTCCTCGTCGCGGGGGCCGAACAGACCGGTCAGGGCCAGGTGCACGACCATCGCGGCCACCGACCACGCCAGCAGCGCGCCCTTCGCGTTCAGCTTCAGCGGGGCCTCGAACGCGACGCCCTTGCCGACCTGCCGGGCGTGCGTCACGACGTCCGTGGACGGCCCGAGCCAGACGCCGAGACGCCAGGCGATCACCGAGCCGAGGACGCCGCCGATCGCCAGCCCGACCACCAGCGCGACCCCGCCGCGGCGGCAGAACAGGAAGGTCAGCAGCGCCGAGACCAGGCCGAAGGCCAGCGCGGCCAGCACGAACACCCCGTCCGCGCCGATCGCGTTCTCACCCTCGGAGTCCTTGAGATAGACGGCCTTGCCGTCCGAGATCAGCGACACCCGGGGCGCCAGCCACAGCCAGAGCAGCCCGAGCAGGACCCCCGCGACCGCCACCGCGATCGCCGCCACGGACGCCTGTACCAGCTCGGCCCGCAGCTCCTCCCCCGGTTCGGAGTACTCGGCGTGCTCGGACCCCTCGGCGGGATACGGATCGGGATGCCCCTGCGGACCCTGCGCGGCGGGTTCGCCCGGTGCGGGCTGCCCGTGCTCGGCGTCGTCGTGCGGCGAGGGTTGCTCATGTGGCGTCAACGGTGCGGTCACTCCGTCATCGTGCCAGGTGGACGGCGTACTTCGGTCGGCGGGACGTCCGCTGCGGCGCGTCACCGCACGGCTGCCCGGCGATAGGCCCAGGTCGCGGCGGCAAGCGACACCACGGCCACCCCCGCGCACACCCCGAGGTCGGCGCAGACCGCCAGCCAGTCGGGCTGGCCGTCGAAGGAGCGGGCCAGGGCCTCCACACCGTACGTCGACGGCAGCAGATCACGCGCGTACGACACTACCTCCGGCATCCGGTCGGCGGGCAGCACCCCCAGCAGCAGCGCGGCCGACATCCCCAACTGCCCCAGCAGCGTGGCCAGTTCCTGGCGCGGGGCGAGCAGCCCGAGGGCCGCGCCCAGACCCGCGAGCGCGGCGCCGGAGAGCGGGATCACCGCGGCGAGCACCCACAGGTGGCCCATCGGCAGCTGGAACAGCGCGCTGCCCACGACCGCGGTCACGGCCGTCCCCGGCACGGTGAAGGAGGCGTACGCGGCGGCCGCGCCGAGCACCACCGCGGCGGGCGGCACCGGCAGCGTGGCGTAGTGGTCGAGCCCGCCGCTCGCGCGGAGCTGGCCGAAGTACTGCGCGAGCAGATTGAGCGCCACGAAGGCCACGACGAGCACGCTCGACCCGGCCACCACGGACCGTGCCGCGCTGCCGCCCTCGTCCACCACGCCGCGCATCAGGACCATGATCCCGACGGACTGGAACGTCGCCACGAACAGCAGCGGGATCCGGGCCACCCGCGCCCGCGACAGCTGGGCCCGGTAGACCGCGACCAGCGCGGGCAGCAGCCGCGCGGAGGCCGCGAGCGGCGCCGGGGCCACGAGCGGGGCGGGGACGGCGCCGG